>CALPMR020000089.1 GCA_943324725.2 Bordetella parapertussis
GACCTCCAGCCGCTGACGGCGCTGTGGCCTGAAGCCTGGCATCCCTCAGGCCCGTCGATAGAAAGGCCGCTGCACCACCACCGCCGGCTCGGCTTTGCCGCGGATCTCCACCGCCAGCTCCGTGCCGATCCGAGCAGCGTCGCTGGGCACGTAGGCCAGGGCGATCGCCTCCCCCAGCGTCGGTGACCAGGTGCCACTGGTGACCTCCCCCACCACCTGGCCGTCCCGCAGCACGGGGTAGCCGTGGCGGGCGATGGCGCGGCCCTGCAGCTTCAGGCCCACCAGCTTGCGGCTCACGCCTTGGGCACTCTGGCGTTCGAGGGCGGCGCGGCCGATGAAGTCGGCGGGCATCTCCAGATGCACCAGCCAGCCGAGGGAGGCCTCCAGCGGCGTGGTGGCGGCATCCATGTCGTTGCCGTAGAGATGCATGGCGGCCTCCAGTCGCAGCGTGTCGCGGGCGCCGAGGCCGCAGGGGCTGACGCCAGCGGCCAGCAGTTGCTCCCACAGGGCCAGGCCGGCCGCCCGCTCCAGCAGCAGTTCAAAGCCGTCTTCGCCGGTGTATCCGGTGCGGGCGACGAACACCGAGGCAGCGGCTGCGGCCCCCGTGGCCGATCCCGCCAACAGCAGCTGGCGATGGCCGAAGCGGGGCAGGCCGGAGAGATCGGCGCCGCTGAGGGCCTCCAGCCGGGCCGCGGCCTCGGGGCCCTGCAGGGCCAGCAAGACGCCATCGCCCTTGATGTCCTCGATCTGGATGCCGGCCGGTTCCAGCCGGCTGCGGATCCAGGCCGTGTCGGCCGTGGCGCAGGCGGCATTGATCACCAGCAGCAGGTCGTCGCGTACCTCGCCCTCGAGGCTGACGCGGCCGCGGTCGTAGACGATCAGGTCGTCGCGGATGCCACCCGCTTCGTTGAGCAGGACCGAATAGCAGGCCTCACCGGGGCCGATGCGGAACAGGTCGCTGGGCACGAGGCCCTGCAGCGCCTCTTTGGCCCCGTCACCCCGCAGCCTCAGCACGCCCATGTGGGAGATGTCGAACACGCCGCAGCTCTGGCGGACCGCCTGGTGCTCCTGCACCAGGCCACGGAATTGCACGGCCATCTCCCAGCCGGCGAAGGGCACCAGGCGGCCGCCGGCGGCGCGAGCGGCCTCGGCCAGCGGGGTCCGCAGCAGTGGTGCGGCGGGATCGGTTGCCGGATCGGCCATGGGGCGAGGGGTGGATGGCGCTGCCGGGATCCTATGGAGCCCCGGCCCCTGGAGGGTTTCAAGGCCGGCCTGGCCAGGGAGCCCGTGGCGCTTCGATTGCGGGGCAGCCAAGACGAGCCGCCACCTCGCTTTCCCTGCAGGAACCGGGAGAAACCCGGTGATTTGGGTTTGCCCACTTCTCAGAACGGTTCCGCCTGACTACTTTGAGCACCCACCCTGTCCAGGATCCCGCCGAATGGGCAATCGTCCCGGCTGCCGTAGTTGCCGCCACTGCACGCCTCCGGCAGGTGTGGAGCTGGGCTGGTGCCAACTGCGTCAGCTGGCGATCCACCCCGATCTGGTGGCCGATCTCAGTTGCCACCACTGGACGGCCCGACCACCGCGGTTGCCGCTGCTGTCCGGCTCGGGCTCCGACCATGGCAGTTCGGTCGGCGGCAATCAGCAGCTGAGCCTGGGCCCGATGCTGCGTCAATACTGAGGCAAAACCGAGGAATGGTCCGGCGCAACAGCGAACTGTTGCGGAGACGACCCTAAAAGGTTTCGTAAGCCATTATGAATGGTTCAATGGCTTGTTCACCATGGAGGTGACGGATCTTGGTCGCAACCCTTGCTACGACGGCTCCGATCGACCTGATGGCCGATCAGGTGGACAGCGAAACCTTCACCCTTCCCACGGGCTCTCAGGTGTTCAGCCGCGGCGGCACCGCCAACGCCATCTATGCGGTGCGGCGCGGCATCATTGAGCTTCAGGGTGAGAAGGGTGAGAAAACATGCTATCGCCCCGGCGAGCTGTTCAGTTACCGCGACATCGTCTGGCGCGAAGGGGTGCATCGCAGTGATGCGATGGCCCTCACCCCGGTGGAGGTGGTGCGCCTGGACCGCTTGCGCTTCCTCAACCTGCTGCACAATCACCCCACCCTGGCGATCCTGCTGATTGCCCAGCAGCACGACCGACTGCGGGAACAGCGTTCCAGCGGTACCTGCTGCTACTGAGCCCCTTCAGCTGCAGGCGCCCAGCAGCAACAGCAGGCTGCGGGTCACCTTGGCGGCCAGCACGCTGCTGACACCGCTGGGATCGAGCTGGGGAGAGAGCTCGACGATGTCGGCGCCGACCAGACGATGCTGCCTGAGTTCGGCCACCAGCTCGGCGAAGTCGGCCCAGAGGAAGCCACCGGGTTCGGGTGTGCCCGTGCCTGGCAGCACGGCCGGATCGAACCAGTCGAGATCGACGGTGAGATACAGCGGCCGGCCTCGCAGCGCCTGCAGCGCCTCCACCATGCGCTGGCGCGGCACCAGCCGTTGCTCTTGCCGCAGCTCCTCGAACTCCGCTCGGGTACCGCTGCGGATGGCGATCTGCAGCAGCTCGCCACTGGGCAGCACCTCCAGGCAGCGGCGCATGGCGCAGGCATGGCTGTGGTGGCTGCCGAGCCAGTCGTGGCGCAGGTCGGCGTGGGCATCGAGCTGCACCAGCACCAGATCGGGGTGGCGCTCGGCCACCGCCGCCACGGCCCCACTGCTGATCGAGTGTTCACCGCCCAGCATCAAGGGCGCCAGGCCCAGGTCCAGCACGGCGGATGTGGCGGTACGCACCGCTGCCACCACCGGCTCGGGAGCGCCATACGGAATCTCGACGGCTCCCAGATCGGCGAAGGCCAGATCCTCGAGATCCAGATCCAGCTGGGGGCAATAGCTCTCCAGGCCGCTGCTCACCTCGCGGATCGCCGCCGGTCCGAAGCGGGTACCCGGCCGGAACGAGGTGGTGCCGTCGTAGGGCACGCCGAACAGGCCGACACGGCAACCGGCCGGGTCACGGCGGCTGGCCATGAAGATGGCGCCGTCGGTGTCGAAACAGCAGAGATCGGGGCTCGCCAAGGGATTCGGGTTCAAGGGGATGGGGCTCAGCCGTGGTCGGCTCCGGGGGCTTTCAGCTCAGGGCGCGCTCGATGAAGGCGGGCATGGCCTCAAAGCCCCCCCGCTGCCAGCGGGGGCTCCAGATCTGGCAGCCCTCGGCCACGGCCGCGGCGCGGACTGGATCCGGCTGCCGGTAGCGGGGGCCATCAACGGCGGCGAAAGTCCAGCTCCACCAGCCGCTCGGATACATCGGCACCCAGCCATACAGCGGATCGGCGTGGCCGAACACCTGGCGCAGCAGGCGCACGGTGTCGATGTGCACCTGGCGGAAGGCCTCCGGCGATTCGCTCTGGGTGACGAACACACCGCCCGGCCGCAGGATGCGGCGGCAGTGCTCGAAGAAGGCCCGGTTGAACAGGCCTTCGGCCGGGCCGGCCGGGTCGGAGCCATCGACGATCACGACGTCGTAGCTGGCGTCAGCCGCCGCCGCCACCCAGGCGATGCCGTCTCCCACCGTGAGCTGCAGGCGCGGATCGCTCCAGGCACTGCCGCCGATGCCCGGCAGGTGCTGCTGGCTCCACGCCACCACCAAGCCATCGATCTCCACCAGGTCGAGCTGCTGCACGCCCGGATGGCGCAGGCATTCGCGGGCGGTGCCGCCATCGCCGCCGCCGATCACCAGCACCCGCTCGATGCCGGCGGCGCCGCAGAGAGCCGGGTGCACGATCGCCTCGTGGTAGTGGCGCTCCTGGCGCTCGGCCGTCATCCAGCAGCCATCGAGCAGCAGGCCCTTGCCGTAGGCCAGGCTGTCGATGATCGTGACCCGCTGGTAGGGGGAGTCCTGCTCGGCGATCACCGTGCCTTCGAGGCCGTAGCGGACGCCGTTGAGGCGCTCGTCGATCCAGCCGGGGGAGCCGCTCTCGTGTTCGCTCATGGGCCTGGGGGAAGTGCTTCCAGCTAAACCTCTGGCCAAACCCCCTGTCACGCACCCATGGCACATCAACGATCCCGGATCGGGCCTGGCCGGGGGCGGCGCGAGTTGCTGCGCGGCCTGGCCGTCATGGCTGCCTTGGGAGCCTTGCCGCTCCAGCGGCTTGAGGCAGCAACGCTGCCCCTGGAGCAGCGGCTGCAGGTGTGCCGCCCCCCGGGCGATCCTTTGCAGGAACTGCTGCGTCGCAACCGGGAGTTCGCCGCTCTCTGGGCCGAGGCCGAAGCCAGCGACGATCCCATGGCGCGGGCGCGGCGGCTGCAACAGGGCTGGCCCCTGCACTGCTCCGTGCGGCCCGATGCCCTGGCCCGCGGCCAGAGGCCCTGGGCAGCGGTGCTGGCCTGCGCCGATTCGCGGGTGTCACCCGAGTGGATCTTCGCCTCGGCTCCGGGCGAGCTGTTCGAGGTGCGCACTGCCGGCAACACCGCCTCGGATGCCGGTGTTGCCTCGCTGGAGTACGCGGTGGCTGAGCTGGCCGTGCCCCTGATCGTGGTGATCGGTCACAGCGACTGCGGGGCGGTGGGGGCTGCGTTGGCCTCCAGGCCGCTGACGCCGCTGCTGGAGGAGCTGGTGCTGCCGATCCGGGCCGCCGTGCCTGCGGGGGCCAGCCTGGCGGAGGCGGTGGCGGCCCACACCCGTGACGCGGCCTCGGCCCTGTCCCGGCGCAGTCCGTTGCTGGCCGGGGCCCAGGAGGCGGGTCGGCTGCAGATCCAGCCCGCCTGTCTGGACATTGGCAGCGGCCAGGTGAGCCTGCTGTAGGGCATCCTGCGCTGATGGGCACCGCCGCCGACCTGCCGATCAACGGGACGTTGGTGATTCCGGCGTCGGAGCTGGGCTGGCGTTTTTCGCGGGCTTCCGGCCCGGGCGGCCAGGGGGTGAACACCACCGATTCGCGGGTGGAGCTGGTGTTTGATCTGGCCGCCAGCCAGGTGCTGCCGGAGCCGCTTCGCCAGCGGGCCCTGGCCCGCCTGCAGGGGCGGTTGACGGCCGGGGTGCTGGTGGTGGTGGCCGCCGAGCACCGCTCCCAGTGGCTCAATCGCCAGGCGGCCCAGAAGCGCCTGGCGGAGCTGCTGCGCCAGGCGATCGAGCCGCCGCCGCCGCCGCGGCGCCGCACCAAGCCCACACGGGGATCCCAGGAGCGGCGCCTGGCGGCCAAAAACCGTCGTGGCGCCATCAAGGACCAGCGGCGGGGAAAGGGGAGCGGAGCGGAGGACTAACGAGACCATGCCGTGCTGGAGAATTCGCAGATCGCCCGGGCTGGTGGCGAAGCTTTCAAAGCTGGGCACGGTGATCGTGACGCTCTGATGGGGGATGGCAACGTTATGGATCGAGTCGCCTCCTTGCGGCCTGCTGATGGCGATGCTGATCACGACTACTGCATCGCCGATCAACTCGGAACGTCTAACCCTGGGTGGCCGTTGATGACACTGATGCTTCTGTAATCGTCGCCATCCATCCACGTCAAGGCTCCGTGAACTCTGCATTTCACCAGGCCCTGGATGGCGCCCGCTGCCGGAGCGGAGTGTTGCTGGTCTTCCGGTGGCGGCCTCCCCTGGTACGACCGCCTGCGTCGTTGACACCGGCCAGGAGTCGGCCGGCTCGCCTTGCTCAGGGTTCGCCGGCTTCGGCCCGGATCGCCGCTTTGGCCTGCTGCCACAGCGCTTCGAGTTCCTGGAGGCTGCGGCCGCCCAGGTCACCGCCCAGGGCCGCCTCCAGCCGTGAGAAGCGATCCAGGAAGCGGCGATTGGTGCCGGCCAGGCCCTCCTCCGGGTCGAGCCTGCACCAGCGAGCCACATTCACCAGGGTGAACAGCACGTCGCCCAGTTCGGTTTCGGCATGGGCGCGGGCGGCGCTGCCGGCGGCGATCCCGCCCTCGCTCCAGGCCAGGGCGACGGCCTCCTTGAGCTCCTCGAGCTCCTCCTGCACCTTGGCCCAGACGCCGTCGAGGTCGTCCCACTCGAAGCCGGCGGCCGCGGCCTGGCGCGAGATCGTCATGGCGCCGGCCAGGGCGGGCTGGCCGCGCACCTTGCAGGCCAGTTGATCGCTGAGGGGGCTCAGGGACTGGGCGGGGTTGGCGGTGCTGTTGGCGCCTCGGCTCTCGGCTGCACGGTTCTCGGCGCCGCCGTTCCTGGAACCCTGGTCCTCGGTGGCGTGGTGCTCGCGCACGGGCTCGATGGGGGCGAAGCTCTGGTGACCGTGACGGTCGGGGCTGGGGTTGCCTGGATCGTTGTCGTCGTCTCGGTCGTCGTCGTTGTCGTGGCTGTCAGCAGCAGCGGCGCTGGCCCTGTTGCGGCGTTCGGCCCGTTCCTCGGCCTTGATCGCCTCCCAGGTGCGGCGCACGGCGGCGCTGTCGGCAGCGGCGGCGCCGGCGAACACGTGGGGATGGCGGCGCACCAACTTGGCGCTGATGCCGCGGGCGATGGCGGCCAGATCGAACTGGCCGGCCTCACTGGCGATGCGGGCGTGGAGCACCACCTGCAACAGCAGATCGCCGAGCTCGTCCTGCAGCTGTTCGGGATCTCCCTGGCGGATGGCATCGGCCACCTCGTGGGCCTCCTCCAGCACGTAGGGGGTCAGGGAGCTATGGGTCTGCTCGAGATCCCAGGGGCAGCCGTCTTCGGGATCCCGCAGTCGCTCCACGATCGTCACCAGCTCGGCCAGGGCGGCCGTGGCTGCCTCGGTGCCTGTCCCAGGGACCGCCGTCCCATCGCCAGTTCCGGTGGTGCTTCTGGAGCCCTCACCGCCTTGGGCCTGGGGTTCGGGCGTGGCCATGGGGCAGCGGGGTGGGTACGGCTTCACCTTGCCACTGCCTGCTCAGTCAGGAGGCTTCGCCGGGCGTAGAGCCTCCCCCGGAGGGCTGGGCTCTCCAGGGGCTGGTTGGATCAGCTCTGCTGGTCCGCCAGGTGGCGTGCCCTGATGGCCCGGAGGGACAGAGCCCACCGCCGCCCCCTGGTCAGATCGACCTGCGGCGCGGCCGCCGGCGGCTTGATGCCCGGCGGCGTGACCAGTGCCGTCTGAGCAGGCGCGGCAGCCGCGGCACCGGATCGCCGTCCTGGAGCAGGTGCAGCCAGCTGCTGGCCTCCAGGCTGACCAGAGCCGCCAGAAGCCAGGGCCGCTGCTGTTGCCACAGGGTTGGGGCCGCAGCCGCCAGTTGCCCGGGCGTCGGACTGCCGAGGGGCGCCAGCAGGGCGCTGAGCAGCAGCACGGCGCCACTGAGATAGAGCAGGCGCAACCCCATCCCCAGCAGGGGCGTGTGGGAAAACATGGAGCGATGGCTGAGCAGACGCCGGTACGGCCACCACAGCAACCTGAAGGGGCCCCAGCGCCTGGTGGAGCGGGAGATGGTGTCGAGGTCTGGGGAGAGCCAGAGGCCACCGAACAGGAAGCAGCCGCTGGCGATGGCAACACCGGCCAGGCCGAGGCCGGGCCACCAGAGCAAGCCATAAGGAAGCGCCAGCAAGCGGGTGGCCCGGTCGTGGCTGCGGCCGCTGGCCATTGCACCGTTTACGTTGGCCGGAGGCTAGGCGTGGGGCGCGCCCGGCGGGGCAGAATGAACAGGCGCGCGATTAGCTCAGCGGTAGAGCGCCTGCCTTACAAGCAGGACGTCACTGGTTCGAATCCGGTATCGCGCATCGGCAGCAGCCTCAGCAGGGCTGAGATCCCGAACCAGCCAGGGCGCGGGATCTCGAGGAAAGGCCATCAGAGTCGAAGCGGCCGAGAACGCCCTGAAACCGCCATGGCCGGCCCGGATGGTTTCTGCGGGTCAAATGGGAGCGCCTGCGCCTTTTTCTTGGTGAGCTCCCGCCGCGTCCGGGGGAGGGGCTCGGAGGCCCGAGACAACATGAGCTCGCCCTGGCCAGCCCACCCCCCGGCCCAGCAATCGCCGCCATCCCCCTGGCGGAAGCCTGCGGCACTGTTGACCAGGTGATGGCACGGAGATTGCGCCCTCCTGCCGTTACGACCCGGTGCTGGCGCTTCTGTGGCCGATCTGGCGGTGGCCTGGGCGATGGGGCAGTTGATGGGGGGGGGGAACACCACAAGCCACAAACTGCTGCTAAAAAGATGCAGTTTTTCATCGCCAGGTGCTACCCATGCCGGCCCCCCTGCTCAAACTCAGCCTCGCGCTCACCTCTGCCCCCGTGATGGTGGCCGTTGCTCTTGCCTGGGGTTCGCCCGCGATGGCGGCCCCGGCTCCGCCGGCCGCTGTTCCCGGCCCGCTCCCAGTGATCGGTGCCCTCAGTGCCTTCGGCTTCAGCCGCAAGCTGCGCCAACGCATCGCCCGCAGCCAGGCCGACTCCAGCCGCATCGGTTGATCCTGCAGGAGTTGAGGTCGAGGTGAAGTCGGATTGATGGGCATGGCAGCGCCTGCCTTGCAAGCCGGACGTCACTGGTCCGCATCCGGTGTCGCGCCTTCCTTTTCACGGATCATTGATTGCTGAGATCGCTCTTCTGTCAAGCGATCTCAGAGGTCCAGCGTCTGCGTTGCTCTGGCGGCGGCTGCCCCTCACTATTGCGAAGGCGCGGCAGACTTCGTCTCCAGCCCGCGATGGTGGCCGGGCGGAGCAGCGTCGTTCATCGCGGCGTGCTGCACCGGGGCAGCTGCAATCTCTACCAGCAGTCCTGGTGCATCGGCAGCGAGGCTGCGGGGTTCATCAAGGTGTGTGGGGGCGACTGTTCGGTAGACCGGTGTTGAGCATCAAGGACCCAGAGCCGTACAACGTCTGGCACTGCTGCGGCGAGAGGCCTTTCTGGACATTGGACGCCATGGCGAGCCATGACCGGAATGGTGTTGATGGGACCCGTTCATGCGGCCTGGTCGGCGGGCGCTGACAGGGCTGGGTGATCAAGTCGGCTGAGGCTGGCGGCGGTGCGGCTGGTATGGCGACCACGCGCTTCGATGGGGCCTTCAGGGCCCGGTGGCTGGAGCCGGTGCATCGGGAGTTGATCCTTGAAGGCTGCCTCTTCTTGCCCGCAGCCGCTGCCCACAGGTTCAGCGAGAGTCGCTGGCGGCGGGTTGGGACGGGCTGCCTGAGATCGGCTGGGGCGAGGGTTGGCCAGGCGGGGTGCTCTGGGTCGGGGGTGCGGACTTGGTCTCGGGGCTGTAGAGACAGGTCTGCCCTCCGGAGCTGCGAATGAAGCCCACGCCGCGGGGCCCGCAGAGGCGCATGAGTTCATCGGCGTGGGCGAACCCCGGTCTGATCAGGCTGACCACGACAATGGCCAGATATAGGCCCAGGCGCATGACTGTCAGGGGTGGGATCCTTTCTTCTTAGCAGGGTTGAGCTGGTGGGGCCTGGGTCGGCGCTGTGTTGATCTCCGCTGCGCTGATCAGCGTTGGGCGGGGTTGGGTTGTGCTGCTCGGGCTCGGAGTCGCTGGATTTGCCGATGGCCGGGATCTCGGTCAGTCAGGCTTGTTTCGATCCCCTGCGGATCGCCCACGGCGATGCATCGTCATGGACGATCCGCCAGCCGTCCATCATGTTGTAGCATTGCAGAGGTTCAAAGATTCCTCTCCAGCAAGCTGACAACTTCCTTCAGGGCTTTCGGCGGATCAGGTTCATAGTTTCTTCTCTCAGGTCCATGACGATTTACGTAGGCAACCTCTCCTTCGATGCCGAGGCAGAGGATGTCCGTCAACTGTTCGGCGAGTACGGCGAGGTCAGCAAGTGCAGCCTCCCCCTCGACCGTGACACCGGTCGCAAGCGCGGCTTTGCCTTTGTCGAAATGGCCAACGCGGCCGACGAAACCAAGGCGATCGACGATCTTCAGAACGTCGAATGGATGGGTCGCACCATCCGCGTCAACAAAGCCGAGCCCCGCACCGGCGGTGGCGGCGGTGGTGGTGGCGGCGGTTATGGCGGCGGCGGCGGTGGCGGC
>CALPMR020000090.1 GCA_943324725.2 Bordetella parapertussis
CCCAGGCTTTCCCGACGGCATCCTGGGCCCCGAGCTGATGGATCGCTGCAAGGCCCAGGCTCTGCGCTGGGGTACGCGGCTGCTGGAGGCTGATGCCGATGGCATCGATCTGTCGCAACGTCCGTTTCGGATCACCGCTGACGGTCGCACCATCCAAGCCCAGGCCCTGATCGTCGCCACCGGCGCCAGCGCCAACCGTCTGCACCTGCCCAGTGAGGAGCGCTTCTGGAGCCGCGGCATCAGTGCCTGTGCCATCTGCGACGGCGCCACACCCCAGTTCCGCAACGAGGAGCTGGCGGTGGTGGGGGGCGGCGACTCCGCCTGCGAAGAAGCCGTCTATCTCACCAAGTACGGCAGCCATGTGCATCTGGTGGTGCGCGGCGACCAGCTGCGAGCCAGTGCCGCCATGGCGGATCGGGTGCTGGCCAACCAGGCGATCAGCGTGCATTGGCGCAGCCAGGTGGCCGATGCCAGCGGCGACGACCAGTGGATGAGCGCCATCACCTTGAAGGACACCAGCACCGGCAACACCCGGGAGCTGCCGGTGCGAGGCCTTTTTTATGCCATCGGCCATACCCCGAACACCCGGCTGCTCAAGGATCAGCTGCAGCTGAACAGCGACGGATATCTCGTCACCCAGCCGGGCCGGCCCGAAACCAGCCTCGAAGGTGTCTATGCCGCCGGCGATGTGGCCGATGCGGAATGGCGCCAGGGCATCACCGCCGCCGGCAGCGGCTGCCAGGCGGCCCTGGCAGCCGAGCGTTGGCTCAGCCATCACAACCTGGCGGTCACGGTGCAGCGGGACAATGTCGAACCCCAGGAAGTGGGTGAGCCGAAGCACACAGCGATCAGCGATGAAGCCAACTTCGATCCAGCAGCTCTCTGGCAAAAAGGCGGCTATGCCCTGCGCAAGCTTTATCACGACAGCGACAGACCGCTTTTAGTCGTCTATTCCTCCCCCAGCTGCGGCCCATGTCACGTGCTGAAGCCCCAGCTCAAAAGGGTGCTGGAGGAACTCAGCGGCCGCGCCGTGGGCGTTGAGATCGATATCGAAGCTGATCAGGAGATTGCGGTGCAAGCGGGAGTCACCGGGACGCCCACAGTGCAGCTGTTTTTCAACAAGGAACTCAAACAGCAGTGGAAAGGCGTCAAACAACGCAGTGAGTTTCGTCAGGCGATCGATGCTCTGCTGGCCGTGCCGATCTGAAGCAAGGCGCCAGGATGGAGGAGAGCCTGTCACTACTCCTGCGAGAATCTGACGCCAAGGCTTGAATCGAGCTCTCCACAGAGAGCTGTGGAAGGATTGGAATCCTCAGGCTCAGTCGCTGGTTTCATTCATTGGCCATCTTGTGCAGGTGGTCAAGAACCCAGGGATCGCGATCAAAGCAACGCTGCAATTGCGGTGCAACGGTGTGATCAATGCAAGGGCACATTGCTGATCCCCGGCCTCAGAGAGGAGATGCCTCGCGGCTCCAGGCCTTCAATCAGCGATGCGGAAGCCATCCGCTCCCCTGAATCAAGTTCTTGCCTGGCAGTTTGACATTGCAGTCGGGATCAACCTGTTGGCACGATCCACCCTCAGCCTTGCCGTGGGCAGCGAGGTGAAGGTTGATCCATACCCAGGGGCTTTGAGGTCGATCCGCAGGCCAGCCGTTCAATCCTGAAAAACCAGTGGGAACCTCTGCTCCGGTGGCCTGCTGAGCCTGCAGCCGGCTGCTCAGCGCCGCCTGGGTCCACCGGGGCGGTTGCCGCCGGGACGGGGGCCGGTGGCTCCGGCATTGCGCTCGCGATAGGTGATGCGGCCGCGGGAGAGGTCGTAGGGGCTGATCTCGACGAGCACCTTGTCGCCAGCCAGCAGCTTGATCCGGAATTTGGTGAGCTTGCCCGCGGCCCGGCAGAGGCACTGGTGACCGGCCGGCTGCTCCAGGGTGACGAGGTAGAACCCGTTGCCCTGTTCCTTCTCAATCACGCCGGAGGTCTCGATCATGCGGGAATGGGCCGTACTGCAGGGTGATCGGTCAGCTTAGAGGGCCGCCGTGACAACCACCCACTTGATTCAGGTGCGGTAACCAGAAACCATCAGCCAGAACTGGAAGGCCTGACCGTCGGCCTGGCAGGGAGATCGTTGGCCTGCAGAGGCTCTCGGCATCGGCGCAGGAGCGGGCTGGGCCTTCGATCCCTGGACTTGAAGGCGCTGCCGCCGGCGAGAAAGCACAGAACGGAACCATCCTGAGACACCACTGCTCAGGGCGCGACTTTCTGGCCAGTCCGAATCACCTGGAGGGAATCTTGAACCAGGGCGGCCTTCAGTTCTTCTCAGCCCTGGCAGGCCCATGACCCGGTGGGGACGACCAGAGGCGAAGTGTCGAGGCTTCCCCGGTGGGGGAAGCGATCGCCAGCCATCGAGGCGGCTGCAACTGGCTGATCAGGAGACTCGGCTGAAGCCAGCTGAGGTGGCCACGAAGCCCGAATCGGCGGTGATCTGAGCATCGGCTTCAGGGCAGGCTGAGATGCAGCGCCATGGCTCCGAATCGGGACTCTGGCTCACTTCTGGGAACTGGGGTCGAATTCCGGCCGCTTCATCAGGTCGGCAGCCCATTGCCTTGGCTCATTCACCGGCCCCATGGCGATTAGGGTCCAGCCCAACGACCGCCGTCCAAGCCGATGATCCTGCCTCCCGTGTCGATGGATCTGGGCCTGCTGCTGATTTCGATTGGCGTGGTGAACCTCTGGCGCGCCCGCCAGAGCGCCTGAACGCTGGGTCCAGGCCAGCGCGCTTGCCCCCCTTTCTGCTCACCGTGACCACCCTGCTGTTCCACAAGCCCTACGGGGTGCTCAGCCAGTTCACTGCGGAACCCGGCACCCCCTGGGACACCCTGGCCTCCTGGATTGATGTGCCGGAGGTTTACGCCGCCGGCCGGCTCGATGCCGACAGCGAGGGATTGCTGGTGCTGACCAGCCATGGTCCTCTGCAGCAACAGCTCACCGATCCCCGCTGGGGCCACTGGCGTCGGTATCAGGTGCAGGTCGAGGGCCTTGTCAACACTGGGGCCCTGGAGTCTCTGCAGCTGGGGCTGGTGATTCAAGGGCAACGAACCCTGCCGGCGCGGGCCCGGGCCATCGCGCCGCCGGCCGACCTGCCGCCGCGGGATCCGCCGATCCGCCATCGCCTGAATGTGCCGACCAGCTGGCTGGAACTGGAGTTGCGCGAAGGTCGCAACCGCCAGGTGCGTCGCATGAGCGCTGCCGTGGGCCTGCCCACCCTGAGGCTGCGGCGGGTGGCGATCGATCTGATGGATGGCGGGTCGCCACTGACGCTGGCCGGACTCGAGCCGGGGCAGTGGCGGCAGCTGAACGGTGAGCAGCAGGAGCGGCTGGATCGTTTGTGGCGTCCACCCCCACGCTCCCGGACAGGCGGCCGCCTGCCGCGGCGAGGAATCAGTACAGACGGGTGTTAAGGGCCCGGATCAGCCGAGCACGTCCTTGAGCTCCCGCACCGTCTGCAGCTGGCCGTAGTAGTAGTTGGCGCGGGCCCGGCGATCGGGATCCTCCAGGGTGTCGAGCGCATCGAAGCCGAGGCCTTGCCAGAGCTCATGGCCACAGGCCCGGTTCACCTCCTCGGTGGCCTCCTCTTCCAGATTGGCCAGCCGCCGCTGGAGATTCTTGATCTGGGCAATGGCCATGGCGACAGCTGCTGCTCACGATCTACAATAGTACACACGCACTGACTCGATCGCCAGGGATTCAGAAGGGCAGCTTTTTCCTGGCTTCCTTGTCGAGATCGGACTCCATCTCCCGCAGCCGCTTCAGAATTGTGTCGTAGTACTCCTTGAGGTAGTCCTCGAGGTGGGTGGTCTCGGCCGCATCCAGGCCGAAGGCCGCGTAGCTCTCCTCCATCGGCGCATCGAAACAGCCGCCGCCGCTGACCACCTCGGCGAAGGCGAGGCGTTCGGCCACATTCAGGCTGGCCTCAAAAAAGCCAGTCACCCCCTGCATCAACGACAACAGGGCCGGTGGTACGCGAAACACCCGTGCCTCTTTGCCGCTGTACTTCTCACAGAGCTGGGTGATCTCGCCGGTGATCCAGGCCTTCGGGCCCACCACCGGGAAGGCCCGACGGACCGTCTGCGGATGGTCGAGCGCCGCCACGGCAAAGCGGGCCACGTCCTGGGTGTTCATGTAGGCAATCGGCGTCGGTGAGCCACTCACCCAGACGGTCTGGCTTTCCAGCACCGGAATCGCGAACTGGCTGATCAGGCCCTGCATGAAGGCTGCCCCCCGCAGGATCGTGTAGTCCAGATCCGAAGCCTCAAGCCATTGCTCGCTGCAGGCCTTGATGTCCATCAGCGGCACCTGCCGATGGCGGGCCGCCTCCAGCAGCGACAGAAACACCACCCGATGGACCCCGGCACGCCGGCAGGCGGCGAACAGGTTCTGTTTACCGTCCCAGTCGATCGCGTAGGTGCCGACGCTGTCACTGGCACGGGCGGTGGCCGCATCGATCACGGCCTCCTGTCCCTCGAGGGCGTAGTCGAGGCTTTCGGGCTCAAGCAGATCACCACGGGTGAGCTCACAGCCCCACTCCTGCAGGAACGCCGCCCTGCGAGGCGAACGCACCATGCAGCGCACGTTGTGGCCAGCATCAAGCGCTCGCCTGGCGATCTGGCGTCCGAGGGTGCCCGTTCCACCGACAACCAGAACCTGCATCTGCCCACGTCCGAAGCCGGCTGAGCCTAGGGGTACGGCCGACTTGGGCGCGATCAGCCAGGCAGAAATCCTGCAGGCCAGGGCCTTTGTCGTGCCTCCAGTCAGCGGCTGGCCTCAGTCCTTGAGCAGTTTCAGCAACAGCAATCCGCCGGCCAGCCCCACGGGGATCAGCACCCAGAACAGGGCAGCGGTGCCGAAGATTTCAGAGGCCATGACCCGGTCAAAGGGGGAAGTGGCTACCTATTTAGCAGCCTTGGCGGCCAGCAGCGCCTGAGCTGTTTCAAGAATCCGCGACCAGGGGGCATCACTGCGCAGCTGGCCTGCCATCACGGCACTGGCGGAGGCACTGAAGCCCTGCCGCCGCAGTTCGGCCACCAGGGCCGCCAGGGGCGGCTGGCCAAGCCCCAGGGCGCGGGCGATCTCCTCGGTGGGCCAGCAGCGTGCCGTGGCGGCTGGATCGGTGGCGAGGCGCCGCAACAGCCGTTCGCCCTCGCTCGCCAGGCTCGGCGGTGACTGGCCGGCTTGCTCAAGCATCGCGTTGATGGTGACGGGATGCTGCAGGCAGCCGATCCAGAGCGGACCGCTCACCGCCAGGGGGGGCAGAACTGTGGAGGAGCAGCCGCAGGGCTGCCAGCGTCGCAGTGCCAGCAGCGATTGCACCTGCTGGTCACCGCAGCCATGGCAGTGGGCCAGCATGCCCAGGTTGCGTTCCTCGTCGGCCCTGGGGCGCCTCAGCAGCCGGATTGCCGTGCGAAAGGTGCGCCCCTCGCTGAAGCTCAGCAGGGGTTCGATGCCCCGGCCGAGGGCCCAGGCGCAGCGGGCCACGGTGCCCAGTTGCAGGCGCAGGGCCAGCTCCCAGCTGGCCGGATGGGCCCGGGCCGCCGCTCCCAGCCGCCGCACCGCTGCCGAGCGGTCGTGACCGGTGGGGGAACGGCCATCGCTGCTGGCCAGCATCAGCACCCCACCGAAAGCCACCGCCTCCAGCACCAGGGGCAGCAGGGCCGAAGCGCAGCCGAAGGCATCGAGATCCACCAGATCAAAACGCTCCTGTCGTTGCAGGCAGCCCGCCAGCAGGTGTTGGGCGGTGAGCGTGCTGCAGCGTTGTTCCACGCCTTGCGGCAGCTGCAACAGGTTGTGATCCAACAGGGGTCGACGATCGGGATCGGCGTCATTGGCCCAGATCAAGGCGGCCTCAGCCTCGAGACCACAGCGCAGGGAGCGGATACCGCAGCCCGCCATCAGATCCAGGAGCCGCAGGGGCTTCTGATCGGCCAGGGTGCGCGCCAGCAGCACCAGGCAATCCCGGGATGGCCGGGATTCGGGGCGAAAGAAGCCTCCACCGAGCAGCAGTCGGGCCGCGCCTTCGCAATAGTGAGGAGCGTCAGCCCCTTCCTGGAACATCGCCAGAGCACTCACCGTTGTCTGAAGGGTCCCAGCCTGCCCGCCTGAGTCTTCCGCAGCCATCCCGGGAATCCCTGGACGAAGGGGTTGACTGGGGCCGCCATGGCACCTGGTGGTGGCGCGACCACGGCTGCCACTGGCGCGTGCTGGGGGAATCCCACCATCCGCCCCTGGTTCTGGTTCATGGTTTCGCCGCCGGCAGCGGCCACTGGCGACGCAACGCCGCGGCCCTGGCGGCGGCTGGCTGGTGCGTCTATGGCCTCGATCTGATCGGTTTCGGCGGCTCCAGCCAGCCGGCCCATCGCCGCCACTGCGGCCTCGACAACCGCCTCTGGGCCCGGCAGTTGCAAGGGTTCCTGGAGCAGGTGGTGCAGGCGCCTGCCGTGGTGGTGGGCCATTCTCTCGGCGGCCTGGTGGCCCTGAGCTGCAGCGTCTATTTCCCGGCCTGGATCCGCGCCGTGGTGGCAGCCCCCCTGCCGGATCCCGCCCTGCTGATGGCCTCGCCCCGGGATGCTCTCGCCCTTTGGCCACTGGCGGCGCCGCGGCGACGACCCTGGCGGCGGCGTCTTCAGCGGCTGGTCGTGGTGCTCCTCTGCCGCCTGCTGCCGCTGGAGCTGGTGGTGCCCTTGCTGGCCCATTCGCCCCTGCTGGATCTGGGCATCCAGAGCGCCTACCAGGGGCCGGTGATCGGCGATCGGGATCTGCACCGGGTGATCGCCCGACCTGCCCGCCGGCCCACCGCTCCTCGGACCCTGCGGGCGATGAGCATCGCCATGGCCCTGCGCCCCTATGGCGGCACAGCCCCGGCGTTGCTGAACCGCCTGGAGCTGCCCCTGCTGCTGATCTGGGGCCGTCAGGACAGGCTGGTGCCCCTCGAGGTGGCCCACCAGTGTCTGCGGCTGCGCAGCGATCTGCCGCTGGTGGTGCTGGAGCAGGCCGGACACTGCCCCCACGATGAAGTGCCGGAGGGTTTCAACGCCGCCCTGCTGGAGTGGCTCAGCCCGCTGAACCGACACGTAGCTTTGGACGCAAGGACGGATCGGACATGAAGCACACCCTCTCGGTGCTGGTCGAGGATGAATCGGGGGCCCTGAGCCGCATTTCAGGTCTGTTCGCCCGGCGAGGTTTCAACATCGAGAGCCTGGCGGTGGGCCCGGCCGAAAACCGCGGCGTGTCAAGGCTGACCATGGTGGTGGAGGGAGACGACCGAACCCTGCAGCAGATGACCAAGCAGCTGGACAAGCTGGTCAATGTGCTCGGTGTCATCGACCTCTCGACGATTCCAGCAGTGGAACGGGAGCTGATGCTGCTGAAGGTGGCGGCCCCGGCCGAAAACCGCAGCGCCATCCTGGATCTGGTCCAGGTCTTCCGGGCCAAGGTGGTCGATGTGGCCGACGACGCCCTGACCCTGGAAGTGGTCGGCGACCCCGGCAAGCTGGTGGCCCTGGAGCGGCTGCTGGAGGGCTATGGCATCCTCGAGATCGCCCGCACCGGCAAGGTGGCCCTGGAGCGGGCCTCAGGGGTGAACACCGAATGGCTCAAGGCCACCAGCTCCCACAAACGGGTGCCGGCCTGATCCCAGCGTTGTACCGGGCGCTCCTCTCTGTCTTTTCGGGGTCACCACCTAATGGCAGATCTGGGCTTTCCTTGAGTCCCGCTGCTGCCGGTCAAGGCCTGCTGCATTGGGCAGCTTGATGACCCACCAGGTCCGATGACGACCACTGGAGCGCTGCGGAGCTTGTTCAACGCAGCCCGATCAGGGCAGCTCCATGTGATTGGCCCTGAGGAGTCATCTGGGCAATCAAGTTGGGCTGTGCCGAAGAGAACCGCACCAAGCCCCGCCGAGATGTGGATCCAGAGCCTTGCTGAAGCCCGAACGCGGTCCGATCTCCATCACTGCGGCGCGACCAACAGCATCAGGGTGCCTCAAGCAGAGTCGATCAGCCCGGCGGCGTGACCAGCCGAGCAGTCTGCCAACTCCTGCACGGCCCACCGCCAGTTGCGGATCGGCCCCCAGCGCCACTCAGGGCTGCCCCTTCACCAGGGTGCCTCCGTCGATCACGGTGGCTCTGATGATGCGATCGCCCTGCTGGATGCGATCGATCACATCCATCCCCTTGGTGACACGGCCGAAGACGGCGTAGCGGCCGTCCAGTTCCGGTAGCGCCTCAAGCGCGACATAGAACTGAGCACTGGCGGAGTTGGGATTGCCGGAGCGGGCCATCGCCACGGCCCCTCGCTGATGAGTGAGCACGAGTTCCCGATTGAGTGCAGCACTGCTGATCGGCTCGCCGTAGCGCGGCTGCGATTCCTTATGCAGCTTGATCTCCAGCGGAATCTGCCGCGCTTCACCGGTGCTCGGATCGATGAAATCTCCCATGCCGTACTGGCTCGCCGGCACCTTGGCATCGGCACTGCTGGGATCACCGCCCTGGACGACGAAGGGCACAGGTTCTTTCACCACGCGGTGAAACACAGTGCCGTTGTAGGTGCCGCGCTTGACCAGATCGACAAAGTTGCCGGCGGTCAGCGGTGCGGCGCTGCCGTCGAGGCTTAGCAACACCTGACCTTTGCTGGTCTCCAGGCTGACGACAGCCGCACCACTGAGGCAGGGGGCAGGAGAGGTGACACAGCCCAGAGCTTGCTGTCTTGGATCGGCGGCGCAGGCCACCAGACCGAAGGGCACCAGGCTGAACAAGGCGACCAGAACGAGAGGCTGAACACGCTGGGACCAGCGGCGCAGGCCGTCAAGGGGGAGCGACATCGGCTTCAGAGTCCTTCCAGGGGCACACCAAGGAA
Organism: Bordetella parapertussis; assembly: GCA_943324725.2. Lineage (GTDB taxonomy): Bacteria > Cyanobacteriota > Cyanobacteriia > PCC-6307 > Cyanobiaceae > Cyanobium. The sequence continues at coordinate 8,908 of CALPMR020000090.1, forward strand.
CCGAGCCAGCTGGGCACCAGCAAGTTCGAGCTCCGCCAGGGGGATGGGCTCGCCGACGCGGGTGAGCGGTAGGTCCCGGCGGCCCTGCACCCGCAGGGCCAGGCGACGCTGGGGGCTGATGCCTTCCCGCACTTCCACTTTCACGGCCTGGATCTCGCGCAGGGTCATGGTGACCTCGATACGGCGTCGAAAACCCTGGCGGCTGATCACGGCCTGGCCGGCGCTGCGATCGAAGCGATTGCTGCCGGAGCCCACATCGATGGCAATCACGGTCCAGAGGTAGGCGGCCAGCAGCACGGCCGCGATTCCATAAAGGCCCATCACCAGCCCCTGAGGTACCCAGACCAGTTCGGCGGGGTGACCAAAGGGGAACAGATTGCGGCCGAAGCGGCTGGAGGCGCTGGCCAGCAGAAAACCGATCCCACCGATGCTCACCGCCAGAGCCACCAGCAGATTCGAGAGACGCCGGGATCCGATCACATTCTGCTCGAGGACTTGATCGGTTGCGGCTGGGCCGCTGCTCTTGGTGGCGGGCTTCTGGGCCGATGCCGCCGGGCCGGAGCTGGGGGCCGGCGAAGGGCCGGAGGGAACCTGGCTGGACGGCATGGAAATGAGGAAGAGGCAGTGGAGCGCCATCCTGGCCCCAGACGGGCCCGAAACGACGAACGTCGATTGGCCATGTCAGCCCATGTCGAGTGCCCGCGTCAGTCGCTTCAGCGTTGTTACCATCGCGCCGTATCCAACAGCCCGCGGGTTTCCGAACCCGCGACACTCCACCGTTCACCCATGACGATTGCTGTAGGGCGCGCGCCGGCAGCTCGCGGATGGTTCGACGTCCTCGATGACTGGCTCAAGCGCGACCGCTTCGTTTTTGTGGGGTGGTCCGGTCTGCTGCTCTTCCCCACCGCCTATCTGGCACTGGGTGGCTGGCTCACCGGAACCACCTTCGCCACCTCCTGGTACAC
>CALPMR020000091.1 GCA_943324725.2 Bordetella parapertussis
GATTGATGTGCTCGCCGTCAGCCGTACGGGGCGCATCCGGCGGGCCCGGGTGAGCGGGCCCGCCGGCAGCCTGGAACTCAGCGGTGCGGAGTTGCGGCAGCGGCTCGGCTTGCGCAGCACCCTGGTGAAGGTGTTCCGGCTGGAGCCGGTGGCCACGGATCGCCACGGTTTGGTGGTCGGTGCCGTCGGCCAGGCACTGTCGGGGTCTCAGGCCGGTGCGGTCTCCTGGGGCGTCGCCGGCGTTCCAGCCGCACCGACGACAGTCACGGCAGAACAGGAGGGCCGCAGCCTGGCCACCCGTTCTGGCTTGCGCTCAGCAGGGCGATTCTCCGGGCCGGCGGCGGCGCCCCAGGCCGAGGCCCTGCAGGATTCGGCAACGGGAGCCATTGCCAGTGTGCTGACACCCCCCCCAGCGCCTTCCGCTCCCAGGGGAGCTCCCGCTGCCGAGGGCACCAACCTCACCGCCGAACCCTCGCCGCCGGCTCTGGAGCTGGTGGTCGAAGGCCGCGGCTTCGGCCATGGTGTGGGCATGAGTCAGTGGGGGGCCTACGCCATGGCCCTGCAGGGCCGCTCCTATGAGCAGATCCTGCGGCACTACTACCGCGGTGTGGACCTGAAGCCCTACCTCAACCCTTGAGCCAGGATCCGAGCTGCAGCGGTGTTTCCTCCGGTCTCGAGCTGATCGAGCTGGGCGATCCGCTTGCCGTGGCGGAACACGTGGCGGCACTGCTGCTCAATGAGCGCCGGCGCCGGCCGGAGCTCCCCCTGGGTCTGGCCACCGGGCGCACCATGGATCCGATCTACCTGGCCCTGGCCCGCCAGCTCAGCCTGCTGCCCTTCGCCGAAGGCGAGCGCCTGCGGGAGCGCTGGCTCAGTTTCAACCTCGACGAGTACGTGGCCCTCGCCGCCGATGACCCCCGCTCCTTCCGTGCGGCGATGATGGCCCGCCTGGTGGTGCCTCTGGGGCTCGATCCCGAGCGGGTGCGTCTGCCCGATGGCAGCGCCGCCGACCCCGACGCCGAAGCCAACCGCTATCGATGCGAACTGGAGGCTGCCGGAGGCGTCGGCCTGCAGGTGCTGGGCCTCGGGCTCAATGGCCATGTGGGCTTCAACGAACCGCCCTGTGATGCCGGCGTGCGTTGCCGCTGCGTCAGCCTCTCCGCCTCGACCCGGGCCGCCAATGCGCCGGCCTTTGGTGGCAATCCGGAAGCGGTGCCGGCGCGGGCCATCACCCTGGGGCTGCGGGAGATCCTGGCGGCCCGCAGCATCCTGTTGGTGGTGACGGGAGCGGCGAAGGCCGGGGTGTTGCGCTGGATTCTGCAGGGGCCGCCCACGCCGGAGCTGCCCGCTAGCTGGTTGCATCGCCATCCGCGGGTGCTGGTGGTCGCTGATCGGGCTGCCCTGGGCTGCGGCGAGCAGGGCTGAGCGCCGGATCCGAGCCGGATTCAGCCCTGGGGATGGCCCAGGACCGCCTCCAGCAGCGACTCTTCCGCCTCCAGATTCGCGGTGACGCTGCGGACGTCTTCCAGTTCCTCCAACACATCCAACAGCCGCAGGCAGGCCTGCAGGGTCTCGGGCTCGTCGATGCGGCAACTGCTGCCGGCCAGCCAGCGATGCTCCCAGCTCTCGACACTCAGGCCCTGGTGGCGCAGGCCATCCTGCAGGGCCTCCAGATCGGCGAAGGCACCCTGCACCTCCAGGTTGTCCGCTTCGAGGCTGTAGCTCAGCACCGCTGGCCCCCCCGCCTCCTCCAGGGCGAGCAGCCGTTCGAGCAGTTGCTCCTCATCCAGCTCCTCGGGCCGCAGCCGCACCACGGAGCGTTGCTCAAAGAGGTAGCTGACACAGCCGTTTTCACCGAGATTGCCGCCGTTCTTGCCAAAGGCCAGCCGCAGCTCGGCGGCGGTGCGGTTGCGGTTGTCGGTGAAGGCCTCCACCAGCACCGCCACGCCACCGGCTCCGTAGCCCTCGTAGCGCACCGCCTCAAAGCGCTCCGCTTCGCCGCCGGCCTGGCCCGAGCCCTTGCTGATCGCCCGTTCGATGTTGGCGTTGGGCACCCCGGCCGCCTTGGCCTTCTCGATGGCGGTGCGCAACTGGAAGTTGCCGGCTGGATCCGCCCCGGCCCGGGCGGCCACCATGATTTCGCGGCCCAAGCGGGTGAACACGGCACCGCGGCGGGCATCCACCACCGCTTTGGTGCGTTTGATCTGGGCCCATTTGCTGTGGCCGGCCATCGCGGTCAGGGAGAGGCGGGGAAACAGGGAGAAGGGAGAGGCTCGGCGGCTCAGCATTCGGCGCCGAGCGGGCGGGCTTGGGCCCGGTTGTGGACCCAGCTGTCAGCTGGGGCGATGCAGCCATTGTGGAAGCAAGCCGGATTCAGCCGGCTGCAGCGAAGACAAGCCGCGGCTGCAGCAAGCCGCTGCCATCGGCACGGGCGATGCCGGCCAGATGGCCATCCGGAGCGACCACGGCGACGGCCGTATCGGCAGGCTGCAGCTCGCTGTCAACCAGAGCGCGGCCGCAGCGCCAGGAGGCCAGTTCGGCATCACTCAGGGCGCGGCGGCCCAGGTGGTTGAGGGCCGTGAGCGGATCGAGCAGAGGCGGTGGCGGGGAGAGCTCCAGTCGCTCCAGGCAGACGGCGGCGGCGAGGTCAAAGCCCAGGGCGGCGGTGCGCCGCAGCCGGGCCAGGGCACCACCACAGCCGAGCCGTTCGCCCAGATCCCTGGCCAGGGAACGGATGTAGGTGCCGGCAGAGCAGTCCACGGCCAGCTCCAGTTCCGAGCGCTCCTGATCCCAGCCCAGCAGCTCCAGCCTGTGGATGGTGACGGACCGCAGGGCCAGCTCCATCGTTTCGCCGCGGCGGGCGCGCACATAGGCCCGCTCACCGTCGACATGCACCGCCGACACCTGCGGCGGTCGCTGCAGGATCTGTCCCCGGAAGTGGTCGAGAGCCTGGTCCAGGGCCTGGTGATCCAGGGGTGGCACGGGGGAATGGAGCAGCACCTCCCCCTCGAGATCGTCGCTGCTGGTGGTCACCCCAAGGCGCACGACGCCCCGATAACACTTGCCAGCGTTCAGATAGGGCAACAGGCGGGTGGCCGGACCCAGCGCAACCGGCAGCAGCCCGGTGACGGCGGGATCGAGGGTGCCACCATGGCCCACCCTCCGCAACCCGTAGCAGCGCCTCACCCTGGCGACGCAGGCATGGGAGGTGAGCCCGGCCGGTTTGTCCAGCAACAGGAAGCCACAGGGGCCGGAAGGGGCCGGGCCGGCCGTCACGGCTGACACCGCTGGCTCGCCATCGCTATCGCCAATCTCTGGGGCCTCCAGTTCAGCCGTGCCGTGCTCAGCCGTGGTGGCCCGGATGTCCGGGTGCGCAGGGTGGGGCATGGCCGCCGTGCCGCGGCTCAGGCGACGGCGACGTGGATGCGTTTGCGATTGCGCAGACCGCGCTTGATGCTCTCGAAGCTGACCACCCCAGCGGTGAGGGCGAAGAGGGTGTCATCGGAGCCACGGCCGACATTGTTGCCGGGCAGCACGGAGGTGCCGCGCTGGCGGATCAGGATCGAGCCGGCGCTGACGGCTTCACCACCGAAGGCCTTGACGCCGAGGCGCTTGGAGTTGGAGTCGCGGCCGTTGCGTGTGGAGCCTGTGCCTTTCTTGTGGGCCATGGGATGGGGGAAGCGAAGGGGTGGGGTGGACGGGACCGCCAGGGGCGGCTCGGCCGTGATTTCGGGACCGGGCGGCGCTGCGGCGCTCAGCTGATCGGCTTGCCGTCAACAGTGATCGACTGAACCATCACGCGGGTGAGCTCCTGGCGATGGCCATTCTTGCGGCGCGTTTTCTTCTTGGGGCGCATTTTGTAGATGATGATCTTCGGCCCGCGGCGATGGGCCATGACCTTCAGCTCCACCTTGGCGCCGCTGACGTAGGGCTGGCCGACCGTGGTGCCCTGGGCGTTCTTCACCAGCAGCACGTTTTCGAGGATGACCGTCTCGCCCTCCTCAGCGGCGATGCGATCGAGATCGATGTAGCGCTCGCTCTGGAGCCAGAACTGCTGGCCGGAGGCCTCGACGATGACGTAGGCGTCGGTGGCGGAGGCTTCGCTGCCGGTGGCAGAGGGTTCGCTGCCGGTGGCAGTGGCGCCGGCGGGGCTGGTGGCGGTGGACTCGCTCATGGGCGTGGGGGCGTGGCCAGGCTGGCGTTCGGCAGGGGATGATCGGACGATCCCTCGCCTGGGGCCATTGAGCCTGGGCTCACAGCAATCGGAAAACAAACAAAGAGTTTGCCTTCCCGGCCTGGCCTCCGTCAACATCAGGCTGTTCAGCGCTTCCGTCCCCGTCGCAGCCCCCGATCCGAATCGATGCCTGAACCGGCCCTCACCATCGCCTGCCTGATCCGTGACCCGGCGCTGGCCGAGGTCTGCGGCCATTGGCTCAGCGCCAGCCGCTACCAGGTGGAGCGCTTCGATCCCGCGACCGATCCGGCGGCAATTCTGGATCGCCGCCGGGAGGATTTCGACGCGGTGCTGCTGGAGAAGGGCTCGTTCCAGGGCGAGACCTATCAGCAGCTCAATCAGCTGGGGCTGCTGCTGCCGGCGGTGGTGATCGGCGAAGTGAGCGGCAAGGTGGAGTACCACGACGCCGAGGTGCATCTGCCGCCGGATCAGCTCGAGCAGCTGGGTTACAGCCTTGACGCGGCACTGTCGCGTTTTGTGCGCCGGGGCCTGCTCAGCGCCGCCAGCCTGCCCCCAGGCCGTGGCGAGGGCAACGCCGATCGCTGGAAGCTGGCCAATCGGCTCAAGGGGCGACTCAGCTACCTGGGCGTTTATTACAAGCGCGATCCCGATCGCTTTCTGCGCAACTTGCCTGCAGCTGAACGGGAGGAGCTGCTGCGGTCGTTGATGCGCACCTATCGTGATCTTCTGCTCAGCTACTTCCGCGATCCGGCCGCGGCCAACCAGGCGCTTGAAAGTTACGTGAACACGGCCTTCTTCATCGATCTGCCGATCACGCAAACGGTTGAGATTCACATGAACCTGATTGAAGGCTTCTGGAAGCAGCTCCGGCTGGAAGGGCATCAACAGGATTTCCTCCAGGATTACCGACTTGCCTTGCTGGATGTGATGGCCCATCTCTGTGAAATGTATCGACACTCCATCCCCCCCGATGCCCCCCTGGCCGTGACTCCTGCCAGCTCCGATCCCCACCGTCCTGCCAGCTCGTCACGATCGGTGACTCCCCTGCGCTCCACCGAACTGAACCGACCATGACGACTCGTAAGACCTACATCCTGAAGCTTTACGTGGCTGGAAACACGCCCAACTCGATGCGGGCTCTCAAGACTCTCCGCAACATCCTTGAGACCGAGTTCCGTGGCGTCTATGCGCTCAAGGTGATCGACGTGCTCAAGAATCCCCAGCTGGCCGAGGAGGACAAGATTCTCGCCACCCCGACCCTGGCCAAGATTCTGCCGCCACCGGTGCGGCGCATCATCGGCGATCTCTCCGATCGGGAGCGGGTGCTGATCGGGCTCGATCTGCTCTACGAGGAGCTGTTCGAGGATGACTATGGCCGTGAGGAGGAGCTCTCCCCCCTCCCTGATGCTCTCGATCATCCGAGGGAAGCCTTGTTTTCGGAGCCAGAGCCTGAGCTGGAACCGGGCTCTCCCTGAATCCCGGCTTCAGCCGCCAGCCTTTCTCCACCGATTCCATTCTTTCGCTGTCAAGCCACTCCTTCGATGCCGGATCAAATTCTCACCAGCACACCGCCGATGCAGGTGCAGAAGCTGCCCACGGGGATGGAGGGCTTTGACGACATCCTCCACGGCGGCCTGCCCATCGCTCGATCCACCCTGATCAGCGGCACCTCGGGTACGGGGAAAACTGTTTTCTCGCTGAACTTTCTCTACAACGGCATTCGCGATTTCAACGAACCTGGCATTTTTGTCACCTTTGAGGAATCGCCGCTCGATATCCTGCGCAATGCCGCCAGCTTTGGCTGGAATCTGCAGGAGATGGTGGAGCAGGACAAACTTTTCATCCTCGATGCTTCGCCGGATCCGGACGGCCAGGATGTGGCGGGCAGCTTTGATCTCTCCGGATTGATCGAGCGGATCAATTATGCCATTCGCAAGTACAAGGCTCGGCGGGTGGCGATTGATTCGATCACGGCGGTGTTCCAGCAATACGATGCCGTTTCTGTGGTGCGGCGTGAGATTTTCCGCCTGATCGCCCGGCTCAAGGAGATCGGTGTCACCACGGTGATGACCACCGAGCGCATCGATGAATACGGTCCAATTGCTCGCTATGGCGTCGAGGAGTTTGTCTCCGACAATGTCGTCATCCTGCGCAATGTGCTGGAAGGTGAGCGCCGCCGGCGCACGGTGGAGATCCTCAAGCTGCGAGGCACCACGCACATGAAGGGCGAATTCCCCTTCACCATGGGCGCCCATGGTGTCAGCATCTTCCCGCTCGGTGCCATGCGCCTCACCCAGCGCTCCTCGAACGTGCGGCTCAGCTCCGGCGTGCCGCGCCTCGATGAAATGTGCGGTGGCGGTTTCTTCAAGGATTCGATCATCCTGGCGACGGGGGCCACCGGCACCGGTAAAACCCTGCTGGTGTCCAAGTTCGTCGAGGATGCCTGCCGCAACCGGGAGCGGGCGATTCTGTTCGCCTATGAGGAATCCAGATCCCAGCTGCTGCGCAATGCCACCAGCTGGGGCATCGACTTTGAACAGATGGAACAGGATGGACTGCTGAAGATCATCTGTGCCTATCCCGAATCCACGGGCCTCGAGGATCATCTGCAGATCATCAAGACTGAGATCAGCCAATTCAAGCCCACCAGGATGGCGATTGATTCCCTCAGCGCTTTGGCCCGAGGGGTGAGTCACAATGCCTTCCGCCAGTTTGTGATCGGCGTAACGGGCTATGCCAAGCAGGAGGAGATTGCAGGCTTCTTCACGAACACCTCTGAGGAGTTCATGGGCAGCCACTCGATCACCGATTCCCACATCTCCACGATCACCGACACCATCTTGTTGCTCCAGTATGTGGAGATCCGCGGTGAGATGGCCCGGGCCCTGAATGTGTTCAAGATGCGCGGCTCCTGGCACGACAAGGGCATCCGTGAGTTCGTGATCACCGGCAACGGTCCGGAAATCAAGGATTCTTTCTCCAACTTCGAGCGCATCATCAGTGGCGTTCCGCATCGCATCACCACCGATGAACGTGCCGATCTGGCCCGGATCGTGCGCAGCGTCGAGAGTGAGAACTGAGCGGACTGGCGGGGTCTTGTCAGCAGTCCTTGCTACCGGCAAGACCCTCATGTTGGCGAAGGACCGCATGGAACAACGCCCCCTGCGGTCCTTCGCCAGGAGGCTGGAGCCTCAGAACAGCGCTCTTGCCACGATGGCCATGTGCAGAATCGGCAGTCGCTGATTCTGCGTCGCAGAGAGAGGTTGGTTCAGCAGACTTCTAAGCGCTGATCAGCTCCAGGCTGCTGTATTCGCGCCGCTCCGCCTGCACCGCCAGCTCATCGGTGTCGGAGTGCTCCAGGGGCAGATCAAACCAGAAGGTGGTGCCCACGCCCGGCTCACTGGCCATGCGCACGCGGGTGCCATGTTTCTCGAGGATGCCGCGCACGATCGAGAGGCCCAGGCCGGTGCCGGCCTCGGTGTGCACGGCGTTCTCCACCCGGAAGAAGCGATCAAAGATGCGCTCCTGGTCCGCTGGCGAGATGCCATAGCCCGTATCGGCGATCTCGATGCGCAGCCTTGGCAGCGGTGAGGTGAGGGGACAGTTGGGATTGTCGCCCGGGCCGGTGCTGGGGTCGAAGGCGCAGTGATCCGGCCAGGGATAGGCACGCAGGCTCAGCAGGCCACCGCGGGGGGTGAATTTGAGGGCATTGCCGACCAGGTTGTCGAACACCTGCAGCAGCTGATCCCAGTTGCCCAGAATCCTGGGCAGTTGATCATGGGCTTCGAAGTGCAGCCGTACGCCCTTGTCCTCGGCATTGAGCCGGTAGGTGCGCAGGGTCTGCTCAATGGCGGGGGTGATCGCGATCGCCTCCAGTTCCCACACCCGCTCGGCCTCGAGGCGCGAGAGATCGAGGACATCGTTGACCAGGCGGGTGAGGCGATCGGTTTCGGCGTTGGCGATACCGAGGAACTCCTTGGTCTCCTCCGGGCTCAACTGGTCGCCGAGATCGTAGAGCGTTTCGACATAGCTCTTGATGTTGAACAGCGGTGTGCGCAACTCATGGGAGACGTTGCTGATGAAACGGCTCTGGGCCGCATTCAGTTCCACCTCTCTGGTCAGATCCTGGATCGTCACGGCGATGCCCTTGAGGCTTTCGCCACTGGCATCCCGCACCGATTGCAGCACGATCCGCAGGGTGCGGGCCGGTTCGCCGAAGCTGCAGCGCACATCGGTGGTGTCCCGTTCATTGGCGATCAGGGCCAGCAGGGGGGTATGGAGCTCCATCGACAGGCGATCGGGCAGTTCCTCCACCAGCTCATTGCCTTCAAGGTTGCGGCCCTCCCAGCGGAACAGGCGCCGGGCGGTGGGATTGACCAGCACGATGCGGCCGTCGGCGTCGAGCAGCACGGCGCCATCGGCCATGGTGGCGATCAGCGATTGCTGCTTCACCTGGGCGGCGGTCAGTTCCTCGATGTTGGCGGCCTTGTAGACCTCCAGCTGGGAGGCCATGGTGTTGAAGCCTTCCAGCAGCTCCCCCAGTTCGCCACCCACCGGCAGGGCAATGCGGGTTTCGAAGTTGCCGCCGGCCACCTGGCGCACGCCCCGCAGCAGCTCCTTCACCGGCCGGATGATCGTCAGGGCGTTGAACACCGAGCCCAGGATCACCAGCACCCAGATCGAGATGAACACCGCCGTGGTCACCTCCCGGGTCAGGGCGGCACTGGCGATCATCGTCTCGTTCGGATTGATGCCCAGGGCCACCACCCCCAGATAGCGATCGGCGAACACGATCGGCACGAACACATCGGTGACCAGGCCATCCGGGGTGAGGTGCTGGCGGATCAGCGGGTTGTCGGGACGGCGCTGGAGATCGGCCGGCAACTCAAGTCTGCGGCTGAGCAGCTCCTCGCCGCTGGCGGAGTTGCTGCTGTTGCCGTTGCCCATCGGGATGCCGAGGTAGATGACCCCTTCGGCATCGGCGAAGACGATGTAGCGCAGGCTGCGGCTCGATCGCCAGAAGCGCTCCGCCACCGAGGCCAGTTCCCGGTCATTGCCCTCCGCCACCAGGGGTGTGACGTTGGCCGACAGCAGCAGCCCCAGATCGCGGGCGTAGCGGGTGTCGCTCATCTGGGCATCGCGCTGAATGCCGTTGAGTGCGAAGAAGGTGATGCCGGTCATCAGCAGGCTCACCACCAGGGTGGCCACGGCCAGCAGCTTGGTCTGCAGGCTGAATTCGGCCCACCAGCGCCCCAGTTTCAGCAGCCAGTCGCTGCTCTGGGCCCTGGGGGGGGCCGGGGTTGGTTTGGCTGGGAGCGCCTGGATCGGGCTCATGGCCGGGCGGGGCTGGCGAGCGCGGCAGCGCTCAGGTTGAGCCGCACCTGATGGCCGATGTCGCGCCGGTAGGTGATGCCGTCGAAGTGCACCTGGGACAGGCCGTCGTAGGCGCGCTCAAAGGCCGTGTCGAAGTCGTCGGCCTGGGCTACCAGCGCCAGCACCCGACCGCCGGCGGTCAGGCAGCGGCCCTGCTGATCGCGGCGGCTGCCGGCATGGAACAGCTGTCGATCCTCGCTGGCCTCCAGCTCGCTGCTGATCACATCGCCGCTGCGTACGGCGCCTGGATAGCCCTCGGCGGCCGCGATCACACAGGCACTGCAGCCGGGCAGGA
>CALPMR020000092.1 GCA_943324725.2 Bordetella parapertussis
GGGCCTGCTGGAGGGGCTTGGCCAGGGCCAGAGCACCATTGGCCTGAAAGTCGCCGAACTCGGGCTTGCTCGCCGGCGCCAGCTGGGGATCCAGGGGCCGGCCGGCGGCGATCGCCTCGGCAGCGGCCTCGGGGAAGGCCCGCTCCATCGCCGCGCGCAGCTGGGTGTCGAGGGCTTGGGCGAAGCGGAGCATGGGCGGCAGGAACAAACCGGCGTGGCGCCCGCATCGGCTGGCACCGTTCTGATCATCCCCCTTCGCGCCGCGTCAGCCATCCGGGTTCCCCCACGCGAATGGCGGCGCTGGAATCCCGGGACGGTGACCTCGTTGCAGTTCGGGAGAGCCTCGCAAACGGCAACTGCCGTCGGCAGCGAGGATGCCTCAGGCCAGCACGGCGGGGGACATGGAATACGACGCAGTGGTCTTCTACGGCCGCCTGGGCCAGCAGGCCCTGGCGATGTTCAACCTCGAGCAGGAGCTGCCGCGCTGGCGCGGCGCCCGGTTGCTCGATTGCCCCGGCGGCCCCGGCTCCCTCAGTGCCCTGGCACGGGCGGCCGGCCTCGAGGCCACGGCCGTCGATCCGCTCTACGAGCTCTCCCCCGAGCAGCTGGAGCAGCGGGCGCTGCAGGATCTCGACACCACCATGGCCACCCTGGCCAGCAGCCCGGACATCCGTCCCGACTTCGATCTGATCGCCTGCCGCCAGCAGCATCTGCAGGCCCTGCGGGCTTTCCTGGCCGATCGCCGCGCCCATCCCGCCTGCTATGTGGCCGCCTCCCTGCCGCAGCTGCCCTTCGCCGACGCCAGCTTCGATCTGGTGCTCTGCGGCCATCTGCTGTTTTCCTATGCACCCCTCAGCCAGGGGGGGCTGATGAGCGGCGAGGGGCTGGATCTGGCCTGGCACCGCCGTGCCCTGGCCGAGCTCTGCCGCGTCAGTCGGCAGGCGGTGCGCCTCTATCCGGCCCACACGATCGAGCGTGTGGCCCGGCGCCATCCCTATGCCGAGGCCCTGCTGGCGCAGCTGCCGCCTGGTTGGCGGGGGCGATTCGCCAGCAGCCGCTACGACCAGGGCCATGAGGGCTGCAACGAGGCCCTGGAGCTGGAGCGCATCGATCGCGCCGGCTGAGGCCGAGCAGCTGCGGGCGGCTTGCCGCGACGCCGCGATGCTCAGACCGCCAGCCCCAGCTCCTGCTCCATACCGGCCAGCACCACATCAGCCACCAGCTGGATGCGGTAGCGGCAGGCCTGGGTGACGCTGCTGTCAAACGTGCCGTGCTCCCAGTACTTGTTGCTGCCGGCGCCACCGCCGCAGAGGCCGAAGTAGGCGCAGCTCTGGCGGCAGCGCTCCACCCCGGAGCTGATCTCCGCCAGCACCCGCTGGAACTTCTCCGTTTGCGCCAGTTCGGCCAGGCTGTGCTGCAGGACGTTGCCGAAGGCGAAGTCGCCGTAGGCCTCGGTCTGCACCGAGAGCAGCTCCGGATCGAAGGTGGAGACATGGCCGCGGGCGTCGACATTGACGATCGCGAACGGCGCGTTCATGTCGGTGTTCTGCAGGCGTTCGTCGCTGCAGGCCAGGCTGGCGATGCCTTCGAACTCCCGCAGCCGCAGCAGCCCTGGCTGCTGGACCATCCGCTGCCAGAAGCGCTCCAGAAAGACCCGATAGCGGCGCTCACCGTCCGGTCGCTCCAGGGTGGACTGGAGGTTCTCCCCCTCGGTCTCCTCCATGTTGAAGCCGACGTTGTTGATGCCGCTGCCGCTGAAGAAGTCGAACAAAGCATCGGCATGATCCAGGGCATCGGCGGTGAGCACACAGATCACCTGGAACGGAATGCCGCGGCGCTGCAGGACGTTGATGCCGCGCATGACGGCGGCGTGGCTGCCCAGGCCGGTGCGGGTGCGGCGGTGGGCATCGTGCAGAAAAGCGGGGCCGTCCATCGACACCCCCACATGGATGTCGTTGCGGATGAAGCAGTCGCACCAGGCCTCGTCGATGACGGTGGCGTTGGTCTGCAGCGATTGAACGATCGTCTCCGGCGGCAAGCCGTGACGGGCCAGCACCTGGCGAATGAGGGTCGTGGCGGCGTCGTAGAAGGTGATCGGCACGGTGAGCGGTTCACCGGCGTGCCACAACAACGTGAACGGACCGTCCACATAGGGGCTCTCCAACACCCGCTCCAGGGCCGCCTCCAGGATCTCCAGCGGCAGGCGACTGCGATCGTCCCGGTTGGGCAGATAGCAGTAGTCGCAGTCGAGGTTGCAGAAGGGGGTGGGCTGCACCACCAGCAACCGCAGCGGTCCGAAGGGCAGGGAGGCCAAGGGGGTTACCAGGAGTTGCGGAAGCCGCCGTTGCGGAAGCCACCATTGCCGAAGCCGCCATTGCGGAAGCCGCCGTTGTAGAAGCCGCCGTTCTGGAAGCCGCCGTTGTAGAAGCCGCCATTGGCAAAGCCACCGTTGGCAAAGCCGCCGTTGCCCCAGCCGATGCGGTTGGGGCCAAGAATCACCAGCGCCAGGGCATCGCTGCCGATCTTGCCGGCGGCAGCGGGATCATCCCCTTGGTCCCGCACGGCCTGGGCAATCCGGCGCATCCGGGCCTCGACACTGCCGGCGGCGGGCTCAGTGCTGGGAGCAGCATCGCTGCGGACCATCGCGGTGGCCAGGGCCACGCCGGGATCCATCGGCAGGGAGGCCACGATCAGCAGAATGCCGAACAGGCGGGAACGGGAGAGAAACGCCATCGGAGCAGGGCCGCAAACGGGACGAAGAAGGAAGGAAGAACGGAAAGAAGAAATCGTGAGGGGATGAACTCTCCCGGGTCACTCAGGAGCCCGGACGGCTGCTGCCACTGGAGGTGGCGGCCGGCAGGGGACGGATGGCCTCGACCCCGAGCAGCACCGTTTCGAAGTAGGTGCGGATGAGATCGGCGGAGAGGTTGACGCTGCTGCCCGGTCCAACCCAGCGATCGATGGCCGCCACCGCCTCCGGCTGGCCATTGAGGTAGCCCTGCAGCAGGCGGGCAATGGCCAGATTCACCAGGTTGCGGAAGGCGGAGTCGTTCTCCGGCACCAGGCAGGCGATCGCGAAACGCTCGTAGGGCTCCTCCGGGGTCAGCGTCAGGCCGGAGGAGCCCTGAGTGCGGGCGAGGCTGGCCAGCACCAGGCTGTCGCCGATCACCCCCGCCACCGAGCCGGCTTTGAGGGCCGCCACGGCAGCCCCGAGGTTGGCGAAGGGCACAGCGATGGCCGCCGGCTGCATGCCCTGAAGTTCGGTGGCGGCCAGGGAGTTGGCCACCACCCCGATACGACGGCCGCTCAGTCCGGCCGGAGCGCCATCAAAGCGACCGACCGGAGCCAGCAGACGCAGCCCCGAGAGGCCGATTGGCAGGGAGTAATCCAACTGGGTGTCCCGTTCCCAGGTGAACGGCACGCCGCAGGCCAGATCCGCCTTGCCCGTGGCAATGCTCTGCCCCAGGGCCGCCCCATCCTTGACAGCCTCAAAACGCAGCGTCACCGGACGCCCCACAGCGGTCGACAATTCAGCCTGGATCTGCCGGGCCACCGCCACGCCATACCCCTGGGGCTCTCCCTTGGCGTTGAGGCTCAGCAGCGGCGAGGCTTCAGGGATGCCAACCAGGACGAGCTCGCCGCTGCGAGCCACCCGATCCACCACGCCTTCGGCTCGGGCCTGGGCCATCGGCGCCAGGGCAGCCAGCAGGCTGAGGGTGGCCGGGAGAAGGCGGGACACGGGGTTTCGCGGCACGGAAGATCAGCTCGCGGCAGGAAAGAGGCCATCCTGGCAACCCGTTCGGCGCCGAAACGGATTTCGGCGGTAGTCGGAGCGATTCTTCACCGGATTTTCAGCGACCCAGCCCCTCAGCCGCGCCAAGGCCGGCCTCAAAGCGCATGCTGATGTCCAGCCAGGGGCTGCGGGTGACCGGGGCACTGGTGGAAATCAGGTCGACGCCGCTGCTGGCATAGGCGGCCAGCTGGCTGGGCTCCACCCCCGAAGCCTCGAGCAGCACCGCCTGTCCCCGCTGGGCCGCCAGGGCCCGCAGGCCAGGCACGGTCGCCCCAAGGGCCGCCGGCGCGAAGCCATCCAGCAACACCGCATCAGCGCCAGCCGCCACAGCGGCCCGGGCCTCCGCCGCCGTTTCGGCCTCGACGATCAGACGTGCCGGCCAGGGGGCGTTGGCCCGCACCGCGGCCACCGCCGCCGCCACGCCGCCGCCCCAGGCCAGGTGGTTCTCCTTGAGCATGGCCGCATCGTCCAGCCCGAGGCGATGGTTGAGACCACCGCCGCAGCGCACGGCGTACTTCTCCAGCACCCGCAGGCCGGGTGTGGTCTTGCGGGTGTCGGCCAGGCGCACACCACTGCCTGCCAGCAGCGCCACCAGCTCAGCCGTGGCGGTGGCGACCCCCGAAAGCCGCATGGCCAGATTCAGGGCGGTGCGCTCCGCCGCCACCAGGGCCGTCGCCGGGCCTTCCAGCTCCAGCAGGCGCTGGCCGGCGCGAATCGCCTCACCGTCTTGCACCAACAGAGCCACCTGGCAGCGTGAATCGAGCTGCCGCAACAGGGGCTCCAGCAACACCCCACCGCAGAACACCCCATCGCGGCGGGCGAACCAACCGGCCCGGCCCCAGTGGCCGATCAGGGCAGGGGCACTGAGATCGCCGCGGCCCAGGTCTTCCTCCAGCCAGGCAGCCAACTGACGCCGGAGCGTAGGCGTGAAGGCAAGGGCGGGGGCCATCGGCTCCGATCGGGGATGGGCTCCATCCAACCAGCGGCCGGGCGGAGACTCCACAACCGGCGACAAGCATGCGGTGTGGCTCACATGCGAACAGCCCTGACCGATACCGCATCTCCTGTCCACATCACAGGAGATGCGGTATCGGCGATATCTGGCAGTGGAGGATTCCAATACAACAATATTAGTGTCTGTGGCAAATCGAGCGCGTCAAGCCACAACGACACGACAGTACCCCAAAAGCCACGAAATCCAATCGAGCGCAATCTGTACAACATCACAATGCGGCAGTAAATCACAAAGGGCTTCTGCACAGAAGCAACTGCAGGAAACAGCTGATCGACAGCACGACCATTAAGAATCCAGTTGCTGAACTGCCGCATCGCAGCAGCTCGACTGGATGGAACTCGATTGACATGCCGCACCTGAGAAATCAGCCTAAGCGCATGCTCGGCCGACCAAAGACCATGGACCTTAGCAGCCTGAAGAATGATCGACGTGTACCCATAGTCTTCCGTTCCCAAGCCTGGCGTGAACTGAGCCAGCGTAGAAATACCAGCTAGATAGGATGGCACACGGCTCATCAAGGAGCCGCCGTGCAGAAATGAACAATCACCGCAATTAGTAGTCTGATTCAAGGCCAGCTGCGCCGCAGGGACAGCAACATCAATTATCTCTCCGGACTGGTCGTCAAACACCAGATATCGTTCTCGGGAGGAAACGGCCTGGCAAGACGGTTCAGCGAATGGAGCCACCAGTGCAGCGATGGGGCCAGCCTCCTGGCCCTCAGTGCCATCGATGGAAAGCGTTGTCTCGGCGTCGATCTGATAAATCAGATCAACGCCATACAAACCACTCAGCACACGATCAGCAAGGAATTGACAGACATCTCGAAGCCCCCTGATTTTGCCCTTGTTGCAGGGATTGGATGGCTGCCTGACAATCACAACCTGGTTGAGACCAGGCGAAAAATCAGCCTGCTGAAGCCTGGCGTCAAAAGCCCATGAAACAGCAGCCGATTCAATTGATTCCGGCGGGATCGTCTCCACGATCTGTGCGCCCAGCACAGGCTGAATTCGACGGATGAGCGACTCCACTCGAGCCAGCAGCTGGTCTTGAACGGGACACGACGGCCCACCCCCATTGTTCAGAACGAGCAACAGATCGGCGTGGATGCCAGCCATCAACAGCTGCTTCTGCAGCGATGGCAGAGAACGCTCAAGCATGGAGGCCGTCTGCATCGAGGCGTCAGGCTCCCAGACCACCAACACCACAGCCAAGCGAACTTGCTGATCCAGCGGAATGGAGGCATCCACTCCTGCTTGGCCGATCAGAGCCGTTCGCCTTTGAACAAAGGAAGACAGGATTTCCGATCCCAGCTTCTGAGAACGAGAAGACATCACACGAGCAAGATCCCACTTCATAAGACTCTCGATTGATCAAAGTATCCGGGAGGCATCGAGCCGCTAGTCACACGTTGAAACTCTGCCTGGAAACATCCGCTATCAGTCAGCCAGCGTCGCAGCTCACCCCGATCAGCTTCGGCACCCTCAGCCAAGCCTTCTCAGCAAGAGGCCCAGAAATAGAGCAGTTGATTATAACATAGCGCATTATGCCAGAGGTAGCCGGCTGCCTCGCTGGTGCTGGCATCGACCAAGGTGGCTTCGCTGATGCTGCCTGAGACTGGCAGGACGGCGAGAGGTGAACAGCATGAACTCGACATGCTGACGAGCAGCGCCGCTTCGAGGGTGTCACTCAGGAGGTGCTGGGACCCTCCAGAAAGGAGCACAGAAGCATTCAGAAGAGGACGGGTTGGAGGCTGATTGCGCAGCCCCATTGATCCACCATGCACCCTGAGCACTGAATGTGCAACGCAGCTATCACGGAGTCTTGGTGATCAACGCCTGGCGCGGGTGCGATGATCTGACGGCTGGCACCAGGGCTCCGGCTGAATCACCACCATCAGCGATCTCCAGCGGCTTCTCCGACTCGGGGATCTTGACCATGGTGGGCAGCGGAGATCAGCAGGCGGCTATCAGTCAAAATACGCTCGTTGAGCGAGTCCAGGAACTGACGCCAAAAGCCCTCGGCCTCGCGCTCGCCCACGGCAGTACCGGACTGGCTGAGCAGGAACACCAGCAGCGCCACCAAGCGCGGCTCAGGCCGCTGTTGCATGAGGGCCAGCTGCCGGTCCCCAAGGCCCTCGCGGACATGGACTGGGGAGCGATCCCCGATCGGAATCGCCATCAGGTCGAGCAGCTTGGCGCCGACACCGGCTGGCTGGACCGCGATACCCTGCTGGTGATCGACGACAGTGGCTACGTCCGCAAGGACGCGGCTGATACCTCGGTGCTGTTTGAGACGATGATGCACCGCTACGAACGGAAATCCCTGTTGGTGACCAGGGACAAGCCATTCAGCGAGTGGGAGAACGTCTTCTGCACCAGCGCCATGACCGTGGCGGCGATGGACCGACTGGTGGACCACAGCACCTTGATCCGGATCAACGGCGAGAGCTACCGCCGCAGGCGAGCACGTCGAATTGGCCGCTCCAGTGCGGGCTGATTCGTCGCCGCGACCAGGCGGCAATTACCCGCACCCGCCTACGTCGTGGACACCGGGCAGCCAACGTACGCGGCGAGCTGCCCCGAGCCCTGAACGAGTAACATTCCAGATTCCAGGGGGCTGTAGCAGTCTAAAGTTTCCTTCTTCGCGCTCCATTGGATGAAAATTAGATCGATCGGCCTAAGCGTCCCCTCGCTGAGGCTCAATAATGATCAACTAATTGACCTCCTGAAGACCCAAAAAACATCGCTTAGCAGCGCCGACGCCAATAAGTATTACAGCAGAGTTGCAAGGCTGCTGGACCAAGCAGGTGCCAAACATAGGCACCTGAGTGACATCAAATCCGGCGAGACTGCCTATCAACACATCCTCTCGGCGGCACGCAATGCCATCGCCGATGCCTGCATCGAGCCGTCCCAAATAGACCTTGTTATCTATTGTGGAGTTGGGAAAGGCCTGATTGAACCCTCAAACGCCTACTACTATGCCTCGGAATTGGGCATGCATACCGCTGAATGCTTTGACGTCGCCGATGCCTGCATGAGCTGGGTTCGGTCCTTAGAGCTGGCACAGCTATATCTGGCATCCTCAAAGGCCACTAGGGTGATGGTTCTGACCGGGGAGTTCCACCTCAATATTAGAAGTCCAGACGATATCAATGGCATGGCCTCGCTACGCTACAACTTCCCAACGTATACGATTGGGGAGGCGGCTACCGCTACCATCCTGGAAGCAAGCTCTAATCCGTGGAATTTTCAATACGTGTCGAGGCCCAAGCACTTCGATTTGTGCACCATTCCCCTGCATGGCTATCAAAGCTACATTCGTGCTAATGACAAGGTCGGCATCAATGGAGTGGGCAAGTTCGCATCCTTTGGCAAGGAACTATTTGACCACGCAACTCCCCTATTGCAGGAGCTCCTCACAACCAAGGGCCCGAATCAGGAGGATGTTGACCTATATAGTCCCCATGCGCCTTCAAAAACAGCATACTTCGATGGAGCAAAACGTCTTGGAATTCCATCCAGCAAAGTTTTCCTGAGGATCTTTGAAGAATTTGGCAATATCGTCTCTTCGAGTATGCCAGCCGCTATCCATCAAGCCAAGCAGCTTGGCCTGATTTCAGATGGAAGTCGATTGTGCCTCACTCCAGCCAGTGCTGGCATCTCGTGTGCATGCGTAACGCTTGTCTTATAGGACACAACATCAAACAACTGGCTTGCTTGCTCGGGGCTTCCACCTCTTTTTCAATTCTATACAACGCGTACATCTCCAACCAGGCATGAAACACGGCATCCCATTAACGGCATATGCTGAAAAAGAAGTAATCTTGCTGGCGCGAGGGTCACCCTGTCGCCGCAATGAGCCAACCCCGTCGATGACTGGGCTCAAGCTCTGCGTATTCGAGATGTCCACAGCAGAATCCAATAATTGATTGGACAAGGAGATTCAGCCAAATGCCATCTATCAAACCATAACCTTGCAGACCAATTCACTGGAGCAGTCCATCAACAATGCCATCATAGATGACTTGACGGGTATCAATCACAAATAGATGTCAGTTTCAAGTTGATACCATTTGCCGTACGGAGCGTCAGAGATGCAACCCATTGAGGTGCATTTCCAGGGACTGTCTCGAGCTTGTATGACTTCAACAATTGCGACAAGACGATGAGACTTTCCTGAAGTGCGAAGCCTGCACCCGGGCAGACACGAGGCCCTAAGCCAAAGGGAAGCCATGCCTCTTTCGCACTTTGCAAGTCTTCTTGACTAGCAGAGTTTCGCATAAATCGATCAGGTCGGAACTCATTGGGTTTTGACCAGTGTTTTTCATGTCGCTGGATCGACCAAGGAGAAATCACAATCATGGATCCCAGCGGACAGCGCAGCTCGCTCTCGGATGTTGTGCTGCGGATATTCTTTTTTTTATCATAAGATTCTACAGGCAAGTACCTTCCCACTGTCTTGGGAAGTGCTTGGCACTTGGCAGCGGATACTCGATTGAAGAAGCTGATTGGGGGATATAGTCTAAGTACCTCTTTGAAAAGGGCTGTCCCAAATCGCATATTCTTCAAGACAGCTTGAGCAGAGGTGTTGTCGTGTGTCGTCGCCTCCTCTCGAAAGCGATTCTGCGACTCCTGGTCCAGCGCGACAAGCCAAGAAGCACTTGTCAAACCACTTGCCGATGTTTCATGGCCGGCTAAGAAGAGAAAGCATATCTGATCAACGAGCTCATCTACACTAAACCTTGTATCCGTAACTGGATCGTAGGCGTCTTTCAAGCAGTCAAGCAAATCGAGGCGCTCTTCCTTAATCTCTCCGGTTTTCCCAAGATCACCCTGCAGCCTCTTGTCAACTTCCTTTTTAATCCAGTCACGAATTACGACTGCATCCCGCTCAAGGATCTTTCTGGCAAAAGTGAATCGTGGCACAAGGAATCGGAGAGCATAGGCAAATCTTGCTTTTTCCTGATAACGCTTAAAGGCGGCAAAAATGTTGCGAGCCTCAACTTCTTCCAATGGTACGCTTAGA
>CALPMR020000093.1 GCA_943324725.2 Bordetella parapertussis
CATCGCCAACACCGGCAGTGGCATTGAGCCCTTCAGCCAGCAAAAGGGCCTGGCCCAGTTGAAGGGTAAGCGCTTCACCTTCGGCTCGGAAAGCTCCACCTCCGGGCGGCTGATGCCCCAGTATTTTCTTTCCCAGGCCGGAGTGAAGCTCACGGATTTCGCTGGTGGTGCCCCCGGCTTCAGTGGCAGCCATGACGCCACGATCGCCTTGGTGCAGAGCGGCACCTATGACGCCGGCGTGGTGAACGAGCAGGTGTGGCGCACCAGCCTGCACGATGGCAAGGCCAAGCGCGCCAAGGTGGTGGCGATCTGGAAGAGCCCCGGCTACCAGGACTATCACTGGATTGCCCAGGGGGATCTCGATCAGCGTTTCGGCAAGGGCTTCACCGTCAAGCTGCAGCAGGCGATCCTCAGCTGGCGGCCCAGTGATCCGCAGCAGAAGCAGATCCTCGGCCTCTTCGGTGCTCAGCAGTTCACCGCTGCCGAGGCCCCTGCCTACGTCAAGATTGAGCAGGTGGGTCGCCAGATCGGCAAGATCCGCTGACCATCCCAGAGCCTGGTTCCCCGTGAATTTCAACGGTTCGATCGACGACCTCAAGCAGCTGGTGGCTTGCCTGGGGGTTCCCTGTCGCTGGCAGTCCAGGGGGGCCTTCCAGATGGCCGTCTTCGAGGATGGGGTCAGCAACCTCAAGCTCAACTGGTGGCCAGGGGAAGGCAAGCTGGAGCTGGTCGGCGATCCGGCCCAGCGGGGCGATCTGCTGCTGCGGCTCCAGGTTCTGCTGGAACAGCACCCCAATGGAGAGGCCTGAGCTGGCGGCAGCGGCTCCTCTGCTTGAGCTCCGGCAGATCAGCGTTGCCGGTCGGGACCGGCCGCGGCTGCAGCAGCTGGATCTGCAGATCCGTCCGGGTGAGCGGGTGGCCCTGCTTGGCTCCAGTGGTGCCGGCAAGAGCACCCTGCTGGCGGTGGCCAATGGCTGCTTGCGGCCCGATGCGGGCCAGGTGCTGTGGCAGGGGCTGCCACCGGAGCGCTCCGGCCGCAAGCGCCGGCGCCAGCAGGCCCGCATCGGCACGCTCTGGCAGGACCTGCGCCTGATCGAGGAGCTCAGCGTGCAGCAGAACCTCAATGCGGCCCGTCTGGCCCACTGGGGCTGGCCGAAGGCCCTGCTGAACCTGGTGCTGCCGCTGGAAACCGAAGCCTGTGCGGCGGCTCTGCGGGACATGGAGCTGGATCCGGCCCTGCTATCGCAGCCGGTCACGGCCCTCTCCGGCGGTCAGCGCCAGCGGCTGGCAATGGCGCGGCTGTTGCGGCAGCAGCCAATCCTGCTGCTGGCGGATGAACCGCTGGCCAGCCTGGATCCGCGCCTGGCCTCCCAGCTGCTGGCCCTGTTGCTGCGCCAGGCGCAGGCGCCTCGGGCCCTGCTGCTCAGCCTGCATCGCCCCGATCTGCTGCAGGGGTTTGATCGGGTGATCGGCCTGCGCCAGGGCCGCCTGCTGTTCGACTGTGGGACGGCTGCGGTCGATGGGGCCAGGCTTCGGGAGCTCTATGGCGATGAGGCGGCAGGCCCATGAGGCCAGCGGCGCCCCTGTTGCTGTTGTTGCCGGCTCTGGTTCTGGTGCCGCTGTTGCTGGCTCTGCCGGGACTGCTGCACGGTGGCGGCTGGGATCTGATCGCTGACTTTTCTGCAGCCGCGCTGACGCCGTCGCTGGATCCGCTGGTGCTGCAGTCGCTGCTGAGCGGCCTCGGGGTGACCGTGGCGATGGCCTTGCTGGGCTGGGGCACCAGCCTGTTCGCGGGCCTGGTGCTGGGCCTGGCCAGCTCCCGCACGATCTGGCGCACCCTGCTGGGCCATGAGCAGCCGGCGGAGGTGATCCGCCGGCTGCTGGCGCTGCCTCGCTCGATCCACGAACTGCTCTGGGGCCTGTTGCTGTTGCAGGTGCTGGGGCTGCAGCCCGTGGTCGCGGTGCTGGCCATTGCCATTCCCTATGGCGCCCTGGTCGCCCGGGTCGTCAGTGATCTGCTCGATGCCCTGCCCACCGCCAATCTGGAGGCGCTGCGCGCCAGTGGGGCGCCCGCCCCCGCCGCTTTGCTGACAGCCCTGGGCCCGCCGCTGCTGCCTGGGGTGCTCAGTTACGGCGGCTATCGGCTCGAATGTGCCCTGCGCAGCGCCACCCTGCTGGGGGTTTTCGGCCTGGGTGGCCTCGGCACCGAACTGAAGCTGACCTTGCAGTCGCTGGAGTTCCATGAGCTCTGGAGTGGGCTGTGGCTGCTGCTCGCCGTGATGCTGGCGCTGGAGACAGGCGTGGGGCTGCTGCGGCGGCGCTGGGCGATGCCACGCCGTTTTGGGCTGCATCAGTTCGCTGTGGGACGGCGGGGCCGGGAGATGGTGCTGGCCCTGCTGGCCCTGGTGCCGCTGCTGCTGGTGGTGGGGCGGGTCATGGGGGTGGATCCGGCCGCCCTGGCCCATTGGCAGCCGTTGCCTGGGCTCGCCTCCGGCCGTTGGCAGGCGGTGCTGAGCCTGCCCTGGCCGCAGTTGGTGAGTGGCACCTTGCTGCTCACGGCGCTGGCGGCTGGCCTGGCCGTGGGCTTGGCGCCGCTGCTGCTTCTGCTGACGGCTCCCTGGCCCTGGGCCCGCAGGCTTCTCGGTTTCGGCTGGATGCTGGCGCGGCTCTGGCCGCCGCCGCTGACCCTGTTGCTGTTGTTGTTCGTGCTCAAACCCGGCCTGATCACGGCAGCCCTGGCGCTGGGGCTGCACAATCTGGGCATCCTTGGCCGCCTGCTGCGGGAGAGCCTCCAGGATGGCAACCCCGCTGCTGAGCAGGCCTTGGTGGCTGCCGGCAGTGGCCCACGCCTGGCCCTGCTGTACGGAGGGCTGTCCGGGGTGGCTCGCCCCTATCTGGCCTATGGGGCCTATCGCAGCGATGTGATGCTGCGTGAAACCGTGGTGGTGGGGCTGGCCGGGGCGGTGGGCCTGGGTAGCCAGATGCTGGAAAGCCTCAGCAGCTTCGCCTGGGATCAGCTGGCGGCGCTGCTGTTGGTGTATGCCTTGCTCACCCTGGCTGGAGAGGATCTCAGTGATCGCCTGCGCCGCAGACTTCTGCGGCAGGTCTGAGAGCTCGCTGCCGGCAGACAGGTTCTCAGACCAGATCGTGCATCAGGCAGACAGTGCATCAGGCAGACAGTGGCTCAGGCAGACAGTGGCTCAGCCGGAGAGCTCTTCAGGCCGGAGAGTGCCTCAGCTGGAGAGTGGCACAGAGCGGGTGAGGTATTCCTCGATGTAGCGATGGGTCTTGATGGAGGAATCGATGAATCGCAGGCCCGCCTTGCTGCTCATCGCCATGGGTGTCACCCAGCGCACCGTGGCGGGGAAGGACACTTTGAGCTGGATGTCATCATTCCAGACTTCAATTCGCACCAAGTCAGTTGGCTTCAGGGGCAGTGATCCTGTCCGGACAACACAGCAGCCACCCTTGCTGATGTCATGAAGCGTGACGAAAATGCTTTGCTTGTCCGGCAGGGTCATCCGGGCCGGTGTCCCCGATGGCATGCGGCTGCGATCGCTGCTTCTGGGGTGGAGGGGTTTCTCTTCTGGTTCGCTTTCGGGCTGGCTTGGGGACACTGAATTGGGCGTGGCCACGATTGATACTTCTAATGATTTCTTGAATTATTGCATATTTTGACTGCATGGGTCACTGCTGCCGTGGTGGGCTTTCGTCTCGTCTGGCGCCGGCGCTCTGTTGGAACTGGTGCTGCCAGAAAGCTCTTGTGGCCGACCCATTTGTTGTCATGGCGAGGGGGCTCCGTCGAGCGGAGCCCAGTTTCGCTGGTCTGCAGCGGTTGGATCCCAAGTCGGTTAGACGAAGGAGTCAGCTGTGTTCCCGCAGGATTTCCGTGCAGGTGGTGATGCACTCGCCGTCATCCAGTGAGCAGGTGGTAATGCACTCAAAATAGGCTTCAACTGCATCCATCGGTTGATGCTTTTCTTGCCCGAAAAGAGTCTTGGGGCCAAGGGTGGATTGGCTGTCCATGCTCAGGGCGTGATTCAGGGAGTTTGCCGGCCAGTTGCTCATGGTTTTCTTGTCTCAGTGCTGTCCTGACCGTACGATGAATTCCTGGTTTTGGTCAGGGATTGAGCATGAATGCTCATGGTTTTGTGATGAATCATGAAGGCTCTCTCCCCCCTGTCGGCTCCTCTGGGCTCTTCGCCATTGGCTTGTCGAGCCCCGCGCTTTCAGGGCTGAGGTGTTGATCCATGACGTTGATCCCTGAGCCTGATCCGCTCCGGCGAGGCTCGGTTCAGAGGGATCGCACTGGAGGTCGTTGGAGTACTGCGCCAGATCCTGTTGTCCTTTTCTTGGCCGTGGCTCAGCAGGTCTCGGCTGGACTTGCCGTATCAGCGCTGGCAGTCTCTGGGGCTGCGGCGTGAATGCCGATCCCGGGTGCGGGCGATGAAGTCGCTGGTGCCGATGCTCGTGCTGGCTTTGGCAAGCCTTCTGGTGGCGATGGTGGCCCGGGCCCTCGCCGGTGGGGCGGTTGCCATGGCCCTGTTCCTGACGCTTCTGGTGGGGGGCGCCATGGTGATGGCCATCAATCGCCGCTGAGCGCGACGTCCCTGGATTTTAGGATAATGAGCATCATTCGCAATAAGTAGCCCTGCCCCACCTTGCTCCCCTGGCTCCTGGCCTTCTGTGGTTGGTTGATCTGGCTGCCGGTGAATCCGGCACGGTCACCGGGCTGGGGGTGGAGGCGGGGCTGCGTCATCGGCTGGCGGCGCTCGGTATCAAGCCCGGACAAGTGGTGAAAGTGCTGCGGCGCGGCTGGTGGTCAGGGCCGATCCATCTGCGCGTCGGCATGACGGAGTTGATGCTGCGTCGGGTTGATGCCGCCCGTATCGAGATTCGCGCCGGCGATCCCAGTCACCTGAGTCCATGACCCATTGCCTCGATTCCGCCGGGCTGATTCCGGTGCCTGGTCAGGCCACGGTGGCGGTGGTGGGCATGCCGAACACGGGGAAATCCACGCTCTTCTCCCAGCTCACCTCAGCCCATGCCCACATCGGCAATTGGCCCGGGCTGACGGTGGATCTGATGCAGGCGGAGCTCAATCTTGAGGGCCGCAGTGTCCAGTTGGTGGACTTGCCGGGCATCTACGACCTGCGCGGCCACTCGGAAGATGAGGCCGTTGTGCGTCGCTTCCTGGAGTCCACCCCGGTGGATCTTGTGGTGGTCATTCTCAATGCCTCTCAGATCGATCGTCAGCTCAGGCTGGCCCTGCAGGTGCGGCAGCTTGGCCTGCCGGCTTTGTTGCTCTTGAACATGGCCGATGAGGCCAGGCGCTTCGGCGTCGGCATCGACCTCGATCAGCTCGCTCACCACCTGGAGCTGCCGGTGCTGTTGATCAGTGCCAAGTACCGCCAGGGTCTGGCTCAGGCCCGCCATGCCATCGCCACGGAGCTGACGGCAGCAGAGCCTGGTGAGGGGCGCCCGGTGCGGGATCTGGAGGCCCGATTGGCCGCGGCGGATGACGACCTGGCCGGCTCCATGGCGTCCATGCTCGAGGCCGCCGTCACCTTCCCGGCCCAGTGGCGCGATGGCCTCACCCGCCGGTTGGATCGCTGGCTCCTGCATCCCGTGCTGGGCCTGCCCCTCTTCTTTGTGGTGATGGCCCTGATGTTTCAGGCCATCTATGCGCTGGGGGTGCCGATGCAGGGGGCCCTGGGCACTGTGATTTCGAATTTCAGCCAGCACGTTCTCAGCCCCTTGCTGGTCAGCTGGCCCCCCTTCCTGCGGGCATTCGTCATCGATGGTCTGGTGTTGGGGATCGGCACGGTCAGTGCCTTTCTGCCGGTGATCTTCCTGTTCTTTCTGGCCATGGGGGTGGTGGAGGACAGCGGTTACCTCTCGCGGGCCGCCTTTCTGATGGATGCCTTCATGGAGCGGCTGGGGCTCGATGGCCGCAGCTTTGTGCTGTCGTTGATGGGCTTCGGTTGCAATGTGCCGGCGATTCTCGGCACCCGGGTGATGCGCTCGAGTGGATTGAGGCTGCTCTCGATGCTGATCATTCCCTTCTCGCTCTGCTCAGCGCGCCTCAATGTCTTTCTGTTCATGGCGTCGGTGTTCTTCGCACCGCGCCAGGGTGCCCTGGTGATCTTTGGGCTCTATCTGCTCAGTTTTGGCGCAGCGATTCTGACGGCGCTGCTGTTCAAGGGACGCTTTGCCAGTGAGGAGGCGCTGGTGCTGGAGCTGCCCCCCTACCGCCTGCCGACGATCCCCCAGGTGCTGCGTCGGGCCTGGGCGGAGGTGCGCCATTTCTGGTTCTGGGCCCGTCGTTTCATCATCTTCGGTGTGGTCAGCATCTGGTTGCTCAACAACCTGCCCCTCGGTGTCGCCCCAGCTTCCGCCCAGTCCCTTTCCGGTCACCTGGGTGAGCTGCTGCAGCCCCTTCTGGCACCGATCGGCATCAATCCCAGATTGACGGTGGCGCTGGTCTTCGGTTTCATCGCCAAGGAGATCGTGTTGGGCGGCCTGGCTGTGATCTATGGCCAGACCGCCAGCAGCGGTGCGCTCGGCCACGCCCTGGCCAGTGAGGTGAGCTGGGTGCAGGCGGTGAGTTTCATGCTGTTCACCCTGCTCTACACCCCCTGTCTTTCCACGGTGGCAGTGATTCGCACGGAGTCAAAACAACTCGGTTTCACACTGTTTTCCGTGCTCTGGTCGCTGATCCTGGCCTGGTCGGTCAGCTTCTGCTTCTACCAATTGGCCTGGCTTGTGGGCTGGCGTTGAGAGGTGGCCGAGCGGATCCAGGCTTGATCCGGCTTCGGGGTTGTGGTGGCTTGATCGGCTTCAATGATTCACGCAATCGCTGCTGTTGGGCAGGGATGGTGGTCGCTCAACAACAGTCTTGCTGCCTGGCTACGGAATTGATTTTGGCATCCAGGCACTGTTCGCGGTAACGATTTTTGTTTGCCTTGCTTGCCCGGCTCTGGTATCCGCTCCTGGCAGCGAGTTGTCTGACAGCCCACAGATCGGGTGCCACCATCTGCGGGGCTCGGCTCAGCAGCGGCGGCAGCATTTCAATGGCCATCACCCCCAGCCTCGCCAACCACCAGCGATCGGTTTCAGGGGATGGTTCCCCGCCCGCTGGCCTGGGCCGCGGAGCAGCGGCTGCGGCCGTTGTCAGCTTCAGGCTGTGGCTCGCTGGTGTCGTTGCGGCCGGGTTGCGCTGCGAACGCGGCCTCAGGCGCCGATCTGATCGGAAGTCCCTGGCTGAGGCGAGCTGCTGGGGGCATCTGATTTGCCGGGCACAGCCGATCTGCCGGGCACAGCCGCTCTGCCCGGCACAGCCGAGTGGCCGGGCGGAGCGGTGGCAAGCGGGTTGGTTGCGGAGCCTGGGCAGTGCTGCCCTGATCACAGCAGCGACCATCGGCCCGGCGCAGGCGGCGGATCCCCTGACTCTGTTGGTGCCGCCGCCAGGCCAGCTACCGCCAGCTGGGTCCGAATCAGGACCACTGACGTCACCATCGCCCCAGCTCCAGCCGCCCCTGGCTTTGTCCCAGTCCTGGCCCACGCTCAATGGGCTGCTCAAGCTGCCGTCCTGGATGAATCTGGCGCTCAGTTTCCAGGCTGACGGCTTTCTCAATCCCAGCGGCGGCCTGGTTCAAGGTCGCAACTCGATTCAGCAGACCACGCTTGATGCCAGCTTCAGCAGTGGCTTCGGCAAGGACCAGCAGCGCTGGAGCGAGCTCGATCACTGGCGGCTTCATGGGGAGCTTGCCCTCGTCAGCGGTGTGGCCGGCTATGGCCAACGGATCGGCGCGGCCTTTCCGCTGACGGCCCTGGATAGCCCCACTGGTTTCTGGATCACCGAGGCCAGCATCGAGCGGCTTGGAGAGGCCGTGGATGTCAAGGCGGGCCTGTTTTCACTGGACCCTGGCTTCGTACACGCACCGGTGTTGAACAGTTATCTGAATACGGTTCTCAACGATGTTCTCAATCTCAACCAGCCAGGCTTGCCGATCAACCCCTATGTGGCGCCGGGGTTTGAGCTGCACTGGCGGCCGGCTGCCGCCGATCCGACCCTGCCCGGCGACAGCGGTGCCCTGGGCGAATGGCATTACGCCGCCTATGTCCTCAATTCCAGCATCCATGTGGCAGCCCTGCTGGGGGTCGTGCCCAATGAACCGAGCTTTGATGGCCATGTGCAGGTGCTGCAGTGGCGCTTCGATCGCCTGCCCGGGGCCCGGCGGCTGGTGGCGCCGATTCGCCAGCGGGGCCAATCCCTCACCCGCATGCTGCCGGCGCCGCTGTTGCAGGTGGGTGGTGGTTATGTCGCTGACGACAGCCGCGGCGTGATTCTGCCGATGCTGTTCGGCTCCCTCACCCTGGCGCCCGAGTTGCCGATCGGCCTGGACAACCGCCTCTGGCTCGGACTCAGCGGCGGTAATGAGGCGGGCGGCAATCCCGTCACGCTGTTTGGCAGCGGCGACTGGCTCTGCCAGGGTCTGATCGCCGGGCGCCCCTTTGATGTGCTGGCCCTGAGCTTTGGCCGCAGCAGCTTCAACCAGCATTTGTTGGCGGGCCTGCGGCCGCAAGCGCTGCTGGAACTCAACTACAGCTTCAATCTCAACAGCAGCCTGTCGCTGCAACCGGTGCTGCAGTGGATCCAGGCTCCGGCCGGCATCGGCCCGATCCTGGCTCTGGGCCTGCAGCTGCAACTGCAGTTCTGATCAGCCGGCCGCGGCGGCGCCAGGGTTCAGGCCGAGGCGTTCGACGATGCGATGGCGATAGGCCAGCGCTTCGGCGTTGATGGCCGCTTCATCGAGGGTGAGCAGCTGGCGATCGCGCAAGACCACCTGACCCTCCACCACCAGGGTGCGCACGTCGTTGGCCTTGGTGGCATAAACCAGCGCCGAATAGATGCTGCTGAGCGGCAACTGGTTGATCGCCTCCATGTCGAGCACCGCCAGATCGGCCCGTTTGCCCACCTCCAGCGACCCCACCTGGCTGTCGAGGTGCAGGGCTCTGGCACCCCGAATCGTGGCCATCTCGAAGGCCTCCTGGGCCGAGACCACCTTGGGATCGGCGCTGATCAGCTTGTGCAGCTTGGCGGCGGTGTCGATCTCCTCCCAGAGGCTGAGATCGTTGTTGGAGGCGGAGCCATCGGTGCCCAGGCCCACTGCCAGATCCCGCTGCAGCATCGCCGGGATCGGCGCCACGCCGGAGGCCAGCTTCATGTTCGATTGGGGATTGTGGATGATGCCGACGCCGTGTTGGAGCAGCAGGTCGAGTTCGTGCTCCTCGGCCCACACCACATGGGCGGCCACCATCGCTTCGCTCAGCACCCCAAGGGCGGCCAGGTGTGCCACCGGCGTCGCACCTTTCAATCGCCGGCTCTCCTGCACCTCATGGCGGCTTTCGGCCAGATGGATCACCAGGGGACAGCCGTGGCGGTCGGCGAAGGCCCGCGCTTTGACCAGATGCTCGTCGCAGACGGTGTAGGGCGCGTGGGGCCCGATCGCCGGGGTGATCAGCGGATGGCCTTGCCAGTCGCCCACGAATTGCTCAATGCAGGCCATCGCTGAGGCGTGATCGGCATTGTCGGGGGCAGGAAAATCGATCAGGGCCTGGCCCAGCAGCCCTCGCAGGCCGGCGCTGGCCATCTCCTCGGCCACAGCCTGTTCGAAGTAATACATGTCACAGACCGTGCTGACCCCACCGCGGATCAGTTCGGCCAGGGCCAGCCGGGTACCGGCCCGCACGAACGCCTCATCGACGTTCATGGCCTCGGCGGGGAAGATCGTGTGCTGCAGCCAGTCGTCGAGATCCTGATCGTCGGC
>CALPMR020000094.1 GCA_943324725.2 Bordetella parapertussis
CTACCAGCAACCCAGTTGCGGCAGTGTGTTCCGCAACCCCGAGCCGCGCAAGGCCGGCCAGTTGATCGAAGCCCTCGGACTCAAGGGGCTGAGCGTCGGTGGCGCCCAGGTATCAACGCTGCACGCCAACTTCATCGTCAACACCGGCAACGCCCGGGCTCGGGACATCGACACCCTGATCCGGCTGGTGCAGGAGCGGGTCCGCGACGAACACGGCCTCGAGCTGCACACCGAAGTCAAGCGGCTCGGATTTGAAGGGGTCGATACGCAGCGGCCGGGGCCCTAGCCTGCGCCAGCACTCCACGACAGCGGCATGGCTGGCTTCGGTCTCCCCAACTTCGGTCAGCTGACTGAAGCCTTCCGCAAGGCCCAGCAGATCCAGCAGGACGCCCAGAAGCTCCAGGAGCAGCTCGATGCCATGGAGCTGCAGGGCAAAAGCAGCAACGGCCTGGTCAGCATCTGGCTCTCCGGCAATCAGCAGCCGCTGCGGGTGGAGGTGGCCCCCGAACTGCTGAATGGCGACAGCGAAGCCGCCGAAACCGCCATCCTCGAGGCCCTGCGCAGCGCCTACGAGCTCTCCACCGGCACCATGCGGGAGCGGATGGAAGAACTCACCGGCGGCCTCGATCTCAACCTGCCCGGCCTGGGGGGCTGAGCGTCAGGGCAGCGTCTGATTCGCCGTCCTGGTACGGCTGCAGAGCAAGCGATG
This sequence comes from Bordetella parapertussis, assembly GCA_943324725.2. Classification (GTDB taxonomy): domain Bacteria; phylum Cyanobacteriota; class Cyanobacteriia; order PCC-6307; family Cyanobiaceae; genus Cyanobium. The sequence goes on from CALPMR020000094.1 coordinate 710, forward strand.
GGGCTTGATCCGGAGCTTGCCTGGACGGCGACATCCCAGATTGGCGAAGGCTTTCGCCAGGAAGCCGGGCCAGCCCGCCTCCGGCCCTGAATCAACCCGACCTCAGCTCACCTCAACCATCCCCGTCTCTGGGCTGCACCTGGCTGGACGGGCCGACTGGGCCGGAGAGCTGGTCTGAACAGGGCTCCTGATCCTGGCGGGCCTCATCGAGATCCTCCTGGCGGCTGCTGCGGCGGGAGCGCCGGCGCAACGAGGGATCCAGCAGCGGCTCGAGCCGATCGCCCCGCTGCCTGAGACCGGCCTCCTTGCCGCGGCTGGATCGAGCCAGCCACTGGGCCTCGACCTCGGCCAGACATTGGCGATAGAGCCCGTGGCGATCCCACGCGACCCCCACCCGGCAGCCGGCTTCGCCCAGGTGACGGCAGTTGCTGTAGCGACAGCCCCCCTGCTCCAGCTGGGATCTGAGCTCCGGAAACAGCCCGGCCAACTGGGCCGGATCCTGAGGCAGATCGGGCCGATTGAAGCCCGGTGAATCGGCCACCAGGGAGGGTTCGGCTCCGGCCTCAAGCGGCGCCAGAGCAAACAGCTCCACATGGCGGGTGGTGTGGCGCCCGCGCCGCAACCGGCCGGACACCGAGCCCACCCGCAGGCCCAGACCCGGTGCCAGGGCATTGAGCAGGCTGCTCTTGCCCACCCCGGAAGGACCGCACAGGACCGAGATGCCCGGCAGGCCCAGGGTCTGCTGCAGCGCGATCAGATCAGCACCGCCGGCCTGGCTGGAGATCGCCAGGGCCCGATAGCCCCAGGCCGCCACCCGCTCGCACCAGTGCCGCACCTCGGCCTCGGCCACCAGATCGGTCTTGCTGAACACCAGCTGCACCGCACAGCCGGTGCGCTCGGCGGTGAGCAGGAAACGGGTGAGCTGAAGCGGGTCAATAGCGGGCTCAGCCAGGGCCACCACCACCACCACCCGGGCGACATTGGCGACCGCGGGCCGCTCCAGCAGACGCTGCCTGGGCTCCAGTGCCGCCACGGCGCCACAGCGAGCCACCCAGTCGATGCCATCGACCCGCACCCGATCGCCGACGCAGATGCGCTGGCCGCTCTTGCCCAACCGGGTACGGCGCGTGCAGAGCAGCTGGCTGCTGCCGTCAGGGCCCGGTTGATCGAGGACCACCCGGCAGAAATTGGCCTCCAGGGCCATCACCTGACCGGGTCGCTGGCTGGCCGCCAGGGCGGCCGCGGCCGCAACCATGCTCAAGCGGACAACCCGCCATCGAGACCCAAGCCGCCATCGCGACAGACCTGCAGCTGCACGCCGTGCGGCTCCAGGGGCAGCACCCGCACGGCATGACCCTCCTGGCGCAGCCCCTCCACCACCCTCTGTTCGGGTTCACCCCGATCCAGCAGGATCTCCAACCCAGCGCCCGGCGCGAGCTTTTCCAGCGCCAGGCGACTGCGGATGAAGTTGAGCGGGCAGGGGGTACCGCGCAGATCGAGGCGCTGCGAAGAGGGCTCGCTCATCCCTTGCCGAACAGGCCACCGAACAGGCCGCTCTTGTGGTGAGGTCGCTGGCCCTTGCTGCTGTGGTGGCCGGCCAGCTGCTCCAGCAACTGGCGCTCATCGCCGCTGAGGCGTGTGGGCAGCTGCACCTTGATCGTGAACTGGTGGTTGCCCCGGGCCACCGGATTGCCCAGCCGCGGCACCCCCTTGTTCTTGAGGGTGAGCATGGTGCCGGGCTGGGTGCCGGCGGGAATCTCCAGCGGCTCGGGACCGTCAACGGTCTCCACCTCGATGGTGTCGCCGAGGATGGCCTGGAGATAGCTGAGTGGAATCTCCGAGAGGATCGTGGTGCCATCACGACGCAGAGTCGGATGGGACTTGACGCTCAGAAAGACGTAGAGATCGCCCGCCGGGCCGCCGCGCGGGCCGGCATTGCCCTCCGAGGCCACCCGCAGCCGCGAGCCGGAATCAACCCCGGCGGGGATGTTGATGCGCAGGGTCTTGGAGACCTGCTGCAGGCCGGCACCATTGCAGCTGCCACAGGGATCGGCGATCACCTGGCCACTGCCCTCACAGGTGGGGCAGGGAGCCACCTGGGTGAAACTGCCGAAGGGCGTGCGGGTGGCCCGCCGCACCTGGCCGGCACCACTGCAGGTGCCGCAGGTGGTGGGACCACTGCCCTCCTTGGCCCCCGATCCCTTGCAGGTGCCGCAGGTTTCCAGATGGCGCAGCTGCACCTCTTTTTCCACCCCGAAGACCGCCTCGCGGAAGTCGATGCTGAGATCGAGGCGCAGATCGTCGCCCTGGCGCGGGCCACTGCGACGGCGCTGTTGACCACCACCGGCGGCGGCCCCGCCGAAGCCGCTGAAGAACGTCTCGAACAGATCGGCGAAACCGCCCATGTCGCCCGTGTCCGGCATGCCACCGCCGCCGCCCAGACCGGCTTCGCCGAACTGGTCGTAGCGGGCCCGGGTCTGGGGATCGCTGAGCACCTCGTAGGCGCGACCGATCTCCTTGAATTTGTCCTCGGCCCCGGCCTCTTTGTTGATGTCGGGGTGGTACTGGCGCGCCAGACGGCGATAGGCCCGTTTGAGATTATCGGCGTCGACCGTTCTGGCAACGCCCAGCAACTCGTAGTAGTCGGCCATCAGCCGCCCTGCTCCTCGCTGGAACCTTCAGCCGAATCGCCGGCGGGGCCGGCGGCGCCAGGGCCCATCGAAACCTTGACCAGAGCGTGGCGCAACACCCGACCGTTGAGGTGATAGCCGCGTTGCAGCTCCTCGATCACCACATCTTCAGGGTGCTCCTGGCTGGGCTCCCGCAGCACCGCCTCGTGGAGATTGGGATCAAAGGGTTCTCCCTCCACCCGCATCGGCGAGACGCCGAGCTGCTTGAACACATCCACCAACTGGCGATAGAGACCCTGATAGCTGCCGTGCAGGGTCAGAGCCTCCTCGTGCTGGGGCTTGAGCTGCTGCCGGGCTCGCTCGAAGTTGTCGACCACCGGCAGGATCTCGCCCAGGGTGGAACAGGTGATCTGCAGGCGGAGGTCGTCCTGGTCGCGGCTCTGGCGCTTGCGGAAGTTGTCGAAGTCGGCGGCAATCCGCATGCACTGGCCCCGCAGCGACTCATTCTCGCCCTGAAGAGCGACCAGCCTGGTCTCCAGCAGCTGGAGACGGTCGCCATCGCTGAGCGAGGCACTGTTCTGACCCTCCGGGTCGGGAGCCGAGGCGTCAGCAGCAGCCGGGATGGCGCCATCTGAGTCAAAAGCCTCGACAGCCGCGGCCCCAGGCTCGGAGCCGACGTTGATGGGAGCGTCACCTTCAAAGGGGGTGTCGCTGCCCTGGGGGTTGTCGCCGCTCATACCGGTCGCACCAGTTTCGAATGGGGCCATGTTGAAGCGCCGGCCCCTCCTCCCACAAGCGGCGGAAGCCCGCACCTCACAGCCGAGCGCGGGCGGGGGATTCGTGACGAGTCTCACCAGAATTGGCAATTTCTGGCCAAAATCCTGGAATCCGCTGGTCCCAACCCCTCCCGCTGGACCTGGACACCCGGCCCAGACACCCGGCCTTGAACTCCAGCATCTGCGCCCGGAATCCAGCCCCGCGCCTGAGCTCCGCCAACCCGGGCTTTGCTCGCAGCCCCAAGAGCAGTCCTGAGCATCAGCCCTGAGGGCCTGGGGCCCAAGCCCCGAAGCTCCTTGGCCATTCCGCAACCCGATTCCAGCTCCCGACTCCGGCAGCGACCATGAATCCAGACACCGCCAGCCAGGGACTCAAGGCCCAGGCAACAGCAAAGACCTCGCTGTTCGGCGATCTGGACCTGGGCCAGTCGAACACGCCCCAGTCCGAGAACGATTCCAGATCCGAAGACCTCGAGACCAGCAGCAAGGCCGCCGGGCTCTCACCGGTGATGAGCCTGGTGGATCGGATCCTGATCGAAGCCCTCACCTGCTTCGCCAGCGACATCCACGTCGAGCCCCAGGAGGACGGCCTGCTGATCCGCTTCCGTCAGGACGGCGTGCTGCGCAATGTCGAAACCCTGCCGAAGACGCTGATCCCGGCGGTGACCTCCCGCTTCAAGATCATGGCCGACCTGGACATCGCCGAACGGCGCATGCCCCAGGACGGCCGGATCCGCCGCAACTTCCGCGGCCGCACCATGGACTTCCGCGTCAGCACCCTGCCCAGCCGCCATGGCGAAAAGGTGGTGCTCAGGCTGCTCGACAGCGGCGCCACCCAGCTGGGGCTCGACAACCTGATCACCGATCCCATCTCCCGCGCAACCCTGCGTGAAATCGGCTCGAAACCCTTCGGCATGATCCTGGTGACGGGCCCCACCGGATCGGGGAAATCCACCACCCTCTACGCCCTGTTATCGGAGCGCAACAGTCCGACGATCAACATCTCCACGGTGGAGGATCCGATCGAATACACCCTCAAGGGGATCACCCAGACCCAGGTGAACCGCGAGAAAGGCTTCGACTTCAGCACCGCCCTGCGGGCCTTCATGCGACAGGATCCCGATGTGCTGCTGGTGGGTGAGACCCGCGACCTGGAAACCGCCCGCACCGCCATCGAGGCTGCCCTGACCGGCCACCTGGTGCTCACCACCCTGCACTGCAACGACGCCGCCAGCGCCTTCGCGCGCCTGGATGAAATGGGGGTGGAACCCTTCCTGGTCAGCGCCTCACTGCTGGGGGTGATCTCCCAGCGGCTGCTGCGACGACTCTGCAGCCATTGCCGGGTGGCCTATCACCCCGACAACGAGGAACTGGCACGCTTCGGCCTGGTGGCCACCGATGAAAGCAGCATCAGCTTCTTCAAATCCAGCACCAGACACAACAGCACTGAACCGGAATGTCCCCATTGCCAGGGCCGTGGCTACGCCGGACGGGTGGGTGTCTATGAAATCCTGCGCATGAACGAATCGCTCTCCTCGGCCGTGGCCAAGCGATCGAACACCGAAGACCTGCGCCGCCTCGCCCTGGAGGGGGGCATGAAGACCCTGCTCGGCTACGGCCTCGATCTGGTGCGCCAAGGCCTGACCACCCTCGACGAAGTCGAACGGATGCTGCTCACCGACACAGGCCTGGAATCGGAACGGCGGGCCCGTGCCCTGACCACCCTCACCTGCAAGGGCTGCGGAGCCGGCCTGCTGGACGAATGGCTGGAATGCCCTTATTGCCTGCGCGTACGCCGCTGAACAGATTGATTGCAGCTGAGCCTGGCTAAAGTGAAAGCGATGCACGATCAGAGCTGTCGGGGGACAATCCAGTGGACCTTCAGATCGAAGACCTGATGGTCGAACTGGTCAATGGCGGAGGCAGTGACCTGCATCTCGCCTGCGGCCAGCCACCCTATGGACGCTTCAATGGCCAGCTACGGCCCATGATTCAGGACCTCAAACTCAGCGAAGATCAGTGCAACCGACTGATCTTCTCGCTTCTCAACAATTCCCAGCGCAAAATCCTGGAACAGAACTGGGATCTGGACTGTTCCTATGGTCTCAAAGACGTCGCCCGTTTCCGGGTGAATGTCTATCGACAACGGGGCACTTATGCGGCCTGCCTGAGAGCTCTCGGCAACTCGATTCCGCCGATCGACAAGCTGGGCATGCCGCCGATTGTTGAGGAAATCAGCCGCAAGCCCAAGGGGCTCGTGTTGGTCACTGGGCCCACGGGTTCAGGTAAAACCACCACCCTGGCGGCCCTGCTGGATCACATCAACCACAGCCGCTCCGAACATATTCTGACCATCGAAGATCCGATCGAGTTCACCTACCGCAACGACAAGAGCCTCATCCACCAGCGCGAGGTCAGCGAGGACACCCGCAGCTTCGCCAACGCCCTCAGAGCCGCTCTGCGCGAAGACCCGGACGTGATCCTGGTGGGGGAAATGCGTGATCTGGAAACCATCCAGCTGGCGATCACCGCCGCCGAAACCGGTCACCTGGTGTTCGGCACCCTGCACACCAGTTCTGCCTCCCAGACCGTCGATCGCATGGTGGACGTTTTCCCCGGCGGCCAGCAGACCCAGATCCGCGTGCAGCTGAGTTCAAGCCTGCTGGCCGTGTTCTCCCAGACACTCTGCAAGAGCAATCACCCCAGCAGCGGTGCCTTCGGCCGTGTCATGGCGCAGGAAATCCTGATCAACACCCCGGCGATCGCCAACCTGATCCGGGAGGGCAAAACGGCCCAGATCTACTCCCAGATCCAGACCGGCGCCAACCATGGAATGCAGACCCTGGAGCGCTCCCTGGCCAACCTGATCAAGGCCGGCAAGGTCTCCCGCGGCGAAGCCATGGAAAAAACCACCAAACCAGATGAATTGACCCGCCTGCTGGACCAGGTCTGAGCCATGACTGCGTTTTTTGTCACCTACACCACCAACTCCGGCCGGAAACGCGAACTCACGATTCAGGCGGACAGCCCGGCCAGCGCCAGAAGGGAATTGCGGCGACGCGGCATTCTCGCCAACACCCTGGTGCGCAAGGAGGTATCAGCAGCCTCGACAGGTGAGGGTTTCGATTTTCGCAACCTGCTTGAAGGCGGTATCAGCATCCGCGAAAAGGCCCTGTTCGCCAGCAAGCTTTCGGCCTTGGTGGATGCGGGGGTGCCGATTCTGCGCAGCCTCGATCTGATGCGCTCCCAGCAGCGCTCCACCCTGTTCCGCAAGGCGCTGACCAGCATGACGCGGGAGGTGAATCAGGGGGAAAGCCTGGGCAATTCGATGCGTCGCTGGCCCCAGGTGTTCGACAATCTCACGATCGCCCTGGTGGAAGCCGGTGAGGCCGGTGGGGTGCTCGATGAAACCCTGAAGCGATTGGCCATCCTGCTGGAGGACAACGCCAAACTGCAGAACCAGATCAAGGGAGCCCTGGGTTATCCAATCACCGTGCTGGTGATCGCGATCGCCGTGTTTCTGGGCATGACGATCTTCCTGATTCCCACCTTCTCGACAATCTTCGATCAGTTGGGGGCCAAGCTGCCGCTGTTCACGCAACTGATGCTCGATCTGAGCAAATTGCTGCGCTCCTCCTTCTCCTTCTTCCTGGTGGGGGGCATCGGTATCGGCGCCTTCATGTTCTCCCGCTACTACGCCACCCCCACCGGCCGGCGCTCCGTGGATGCCCTGTCGCTTCGGATTCCCCTGTTCGGTGATCTGATCCAGAAGACGGCCACCGCCCAGTTCTGCCGCACACTCAGCTGCCTCTCCAAGGCCGGTGTGCCCATTCTGATGTCCCTGGAAATCGTGCGTGACATCACCTCCAACACCCTGATCGGTGATGCCATCAGCTCCTCACGCAACGATGTGAGTGAGGGTGTACCACTCAGCGCTGCCCTCGATTTCAAGAAAGTTTTTCCGGACATGGCAATCAGCATGATGGCCATCGGCGAAGAGACCGGCGAGATGGATGCGATGCTCTCGAAGGTTGCTGATTTCTATGAAGATGAAGTGGCCGCCACTGTCAAAGCGATGACCTCCATGCTGGAGCCGGTGATGATTGTGCTGGTCGGCATCATTGTCGGTTCGGTACTGCTGGCCATGTACCTGCCGATGTTCTCCGTGTTCGAGCACATTCGCTGAGTTCGCTGCTGTTGCCTCAGGCGCCAGCGGCGGCGATCGCCTGCCCCGCCAACCAACCGGAACTCCAGCAGTGCTGGAAATTGAAGCCGCCCGTCACCCCATCGACATCGAGAATCTCGCCGGCCAGATACAAGCCGCTCTGGCGGCGACTCTCCATCGTGGCCAGGTTCACCTCGCCGAGGGCCACCCCGCCGGCCGTCACGAACTCCTCGCCGAAGGGACCCCGGCCGGACACCTGGTAGCGGCTGGCCCGCAAGGCCTCGATCAGGGCCTCCTGGGGGCGGCGGCCGAGATCGGCCCAGCGCAGCTCGCCATCGACAGCCAGCCGATCGAGCAGATGCAGCCAGAGCCGGCGGCTGAGCTCCGGCCAGGGGCGGGCATTGTTCAGTTGCTTGCGGGCCTGGTCGCGACGCAGCTCGGCAAACAGCTCCTGCAACTGCAGCTGGCTGCGACCACCGCTCCAGTCGACCCGCAGCTCGCCCCGGTAGCCAGCCTGCTTCAGATCCCGGGCCGCGAAGGCCGTCAGCCGCAACACCGTGGGCCCACTCAGGCCCCAATGGGTGATCAACAGCGGCCCGCTCTGGCGATGGCGACGCGACGCGACCCCGGCCCCGGCCAGGCTCAGCTCAAGTCCGGCCGGATCCATCACCACCCCCGCCAGCTCGGCCAGGGGATGGTCCGCCAGGCGCAGGGTGAACAGCGAGGGGACCGGCGGCACCACCGTGTGGCCCAGGCCGGCCGCCAGGCGGTGACCACTGGGATGGCTACCGGTGGCCAGCAGCAGCCGGTCCGTCTTCAGCAGCGCCCCTGAGCGCAAGCGCAGCTGAAAACCACCACCCTGCAGCGGTTCCGCGGCTTGCAGGGCCTCACTGGTGCGCAGCGTCACCCCCAGCCGGGCCGCTTCCCGGCGCAGGGTGTCCACCACCGAGCTGGAGCGCTGACTGCGCGGAAACAGGCGGCCATCGGCTTCCTCCACCAGCGCCAGCCCGCGCCGCTCGAACCAGGCCACCGTATCGGCGGTGGCGAAGCGGGAGAAGGGGCCCCGCAAGGCCCTGCCGCCGCGGGGGTAATAGCCCACCAAGGCCAGGGGATCCCAGCAGGCGTGGGTGACATTGCAGCGGCCGCCACCGCTGATCAGCACCTTGTGCAAAGGCTCCGGGGTGGCCTCGAGCACCAGCACCGCCGGGACGCCGCCCGCGGCGATCATGACCTCCGCCGCCGTGATCGCCGCCATGAATCCCGCTGGCCCCCCACCGGCAACCACCAGGGACACATGGCTAGGCAGCATGGGCTGATGCAGCAGAACTATCGCTTCAGTGTGGCGCCCATGCTGGACTGCACCGATCGGCACTTCCGGGTGCAGATGCGCCAGATCAGCCGCCA
>CALPMR020000095.1 GCA_943324725.2 Bordetella parapertussis
CCGCGCCAGCCGCCGCTGGCAGCGCCGCAGTCCCTCGGTGCAGTCCCCGCGCATCAGCAGCCCGGCCCCGCCCCAGATCAGCCGCAGGGGCAGATCGGCCGGACCGGCCCCGAGCTCCCGCACCGGCTCAAAGCCGAGACGGCTGAAGTAGCGCACCAGTCGCCGGTGCTGGCGATCGTCGTCGTGGATCGCCAGCAGCCTGGCAGTGCGGCAGGGGGTCGCCTCCAGGGCCCAGGCGAAGGTGGCGGCCCAGATCAAGGGGCCCACCAGGGCCGTGCCCTGCCCCTGGACACGCATCGTGTCGAGCTGCAGGCCGGCAGCCGTGGGCAGGGCCCAGCCCTTCAGCTCACCCAGCAGCTGGGCCCGGCCAGGCCCCAGCGGACGGGCCACCACCACCTGCAGGGCCCGGATTCCCAGCCGATGGCCCAACCGCAGGCGCAGCACCAGCCCCTGCGCCATCGCCCACCTCTCCAGCGCCGCCAGATCCGATGTCGCCAGGGAGGGTGCGGCCTGATCCGGAGGAATCCCAGCCGCCGCAGCGGGCAGCCCACTCATGCCACCACCTCCTGGGCCAGCGCCGCCGGCCGCCAGCGCTCCACCGCCAGCACCGCCGCCAGCGGCAGGGGCCCATACAGGTGCGGGAAGAGCTCCTGGGTCTCGGGCGCCGGCTCGGCCCGCACGACCACCCCGGCGGCGGCCAGCCCCTGGGGGTCAATCGTCAGCAGCAGCACCCCAGGGACATCGGCGTAGAAGCGCCGCTGGGTCGCGGCCAGCTGGTGGGCGTAGCTGGCGTGGATGAAGCCCACCTGTTCCAGGCTGAGGCCGCGGCTGGAGCGCCGGTACTGGCGCTCGGCCTGGGCCGCGGCCCACTCCTCGGGCAGGGCCAGGTGGTATAGCCAGCGGGGCGATCGCCAGGGACGGCGCGGGCCCCAGGGATCGGCCTGCGCCTCCGCCAGCTCCGGCCCCTGCAGAAAGCGAGTCAGCCAGGCCTGCAGGTCCGCCAGAGCGGCGGCGGCATCGAAACCCGCCGGATCGGCGAGCCGGAACTGGCGCACGAACGGCAGCAGGGCCCAGTCGGCCAGCGAGGGCCGTGAACCCAGCAACCAGCCGGGCTCAGCGCCACCGCGGCTCGACCCAGCCAGCCGCCCGTTCCAATCGCGCAGCATCGTCAACGCGTCCTGCCGATGGGCCTCGCGATCAGCCTCACGATCGACCTCTCCATAGCGGCTCGCATATTTGAAGCGATCGAGATGGTGCTTGAACGGGCCATCGCAGGCCAGCAGCAGCTCCTGCATCGCGGCTGGAGCGCCCGGATCAGCGGCGTGCAACCAGTCCTGGGGGTCATGGCGGCCCAGGGCCCAGTGCATGATCGCCAGGCTTTCGTCGATCGACCGGACAGGCGTATCCAGCGCCGACGCCGGCGGAGCGGCCGGCAGCACCAGCACGGGCACGGTTCCCTTGGCGGAGGCCTGCAGCAACTCCGGCGGCTTGCACGCCAGCGCCACCTCCCGGATCTCCGGTGTGATGGCGGCGGCGGCCAACGCCAGGCGGGCCCGGATCGCAAAGGGACAGCGGCGGAAGCTGTAGAGAATCGGCCGCGGCGCAGCATTGCTCACGCGGGAGACCAGACCCGGCAGGCCGCCAGCCCAAGGCTTAGGGGGCCAGAGCCCAGAAGGCCAGGGCCCACCAAGGCCCTCATGGGGATTCAGGAGTCGAGCCGATCGCAGTGGCAGCCGGGGCGATCGGGGCGACTTCGCTGCCAAACAGCTGGCCGATGTGGCGATCACCACGAACGCTCGCCAGGCTCACCTGATGCTGGCGCTCGGCGAAGCGGGCGCGATCGGCCTCGCCCCGCTCCCTCTGGCAATGGGGGCAGGACACCCCTGGGATGTAGCTGGCGTGGCTGCGATCCACGGCGGAGAGGGGCATGCGGCAGCCGTGGCAGAGGCTGTGGTCGCCGGGTTCGAGCCGATGGTTCAGGGCCACCCGCTGGTCGAAGACAAAACAGTCCCCCCGCCAGCTGCTGTCCGCCTCCGGCACCTGCTCCAGGTAGCGCAGGATGCCGCCGCGGAGATGGTGAACCCCCTCAAAACCCTGCCGCAACAGCCAGGCTGTCGCCTTCTCGCAGCGGATGCCGCCGGTGCAGAACAGGGCCAGGGCCCTGGGTTGCTCCTGCTGCACCAAGGGCCGCAGCTCGTCTTCCACCCAGTCGGGAAAATCGTGGAAGTTGGTGGTCCCGGGATCGATCGCCCGCTCAAAGCTGCCCAGCGCCACCTCGTAGGCGTTGCGGGTGTCGATCACCAGGGTGCCGGGATCGCGGATCAGGGCATTCCAGTCGCCCGGTTCGACATAGGTGCCCACGGGTGTCTGCTGCGCCAGCCGCAGCTCCGGACGACCGAGGGTGACGATCTCGCGCCTGATTCGCACCTTGAAGCGATGAAAGACCGGCTCGGGGGCCTGGCTGTGCTTCAGCTCCAGCTCCGCCAGCCGCGGATCGCCGCGCAGCAGCGCCACCAGGGCCGCCACGGCGGCCTCCTCACCGCTGACGGTGCCGTTGATACCCTCCTCAGCCAGCAGCACCGTGCCGCGCAGATCAACGGACTGACCCAGGGCCAGCAGCCGCCGCCGCCACAGGGGCAGCTCAGCCAGCGCGAATGGCACGAAGCGATAGAAACTGACGACCCGCATCCCCTGCTCAGCCCCGGGCGGCCGTGAGCGGCTGGCTGGCAGGTGCGACGGCGCACGCCGGGGCTTCCGCCACCCGCACCCCGGCCGCCGCCAGCAAGGCCCGATCGCTGAGCACGTCCGGGTTGCCGGTGGTGAGCAGGGTGTCGCCGTAGAAGATTGAATCGGCCCCGGCCAGCAGGCAAAGGATCTGGGCCTCGCGGTTCAGCTGCTGGCGGCCGGCACTGAGCCGCACCCGGCTGTGGGGCATGAGGATGCGGGCCGTGGCCACCATGCGCACCAGCTCGAGGGGATCCACCGCCGGCAGATCGTCCAGCGGCGTGCCTTCCACCGCCACCAGGGCGTTGATCGGCACGCTTTCAGGATGGGGATCGAGGTTGGCCAGCACCTCCAGCAGACCGGCGCGATCGGCTGCTCCCTCGCCCATGCCGATGATGCCGCCGCAGCAGAGGGTGATGCCCGCCGAGCGCACCCGGCTCAGGGTTTCGAGCCGTTCCTGATAGGTGCGGGTGCTGATGATCCGCTCGTAGTGCTCCGGGCTGGTGTCGAGGTTGTGGTTGTAGGCAGTGAGGCCGGCTTCGGCCAGGCGCTGAGCCTGGTGATCGCTGAGCATGCCGGCGGTGACGCAGGCCTCCAGCCCCAGCTGCCGCACCCCCTTCACCATGGCGAGCATGGCCTCAAAGGGGGCGCCATCACGGATCTCCCTCCAGGCCCAGCCCATGCAGAAGCGATGGGCGCCGGCTTCGCGGGCGGCCCGGGCCCGGGCCAGCACCGGCTCCACCTCCAGATTCGGCTGGCCGCCGACATCGGCGCTGTGGTGCATCGACTGGGGGCAGTAGGCGCAGTCCTCCTCACAGCCCCCCGTCTTGACGCTGAGCAGGGAGGCCAGCTGCACGTGATAGCCGGGATTCGCCGAACGATGCACCTGCTGGGCCTGCCAGAGCAGATCGACAAGAGGCTGTTCGAGCAGGGTCTGAATTTCTGATCGAGACCAGTCGTGACGGGTGATCATGAGGCTGTGGTGATGCCGCCGAAACGGCGGGTGCGGCCCTGATAGTCCAGCAGGGCCGCCAGCAGGGCCGCCTGATCGAAGTCGGGCCAGAGCACTTCGGTGATGTGCAGCTCGGCGTAGGCCAGCTGCCAGAGCAGGAAATTACTGATCCGCTGCTCGCCACTGGTGCGGATCAACAGATCGGGATCCACCTCGCCGGCCGTGAACAGTTCCGAAGCGAACAGGGCCTCATCGATGTTGGCCGGATCCAGCTCACCGCTGGCGGCCCGCTGGGCCAGGAGTCGGGCGGCGCGCACCAGCTCGCGGCGGCCGCCGTAGTTGGTACAGACATTGAAGTGGATGCCGCCGTTGACAGCGGTGCGGGCCGTGGCGTCAGCAATCAGATCCTGGAGGCGGCGGGGCAGCGCCTCGAGATCACCGAGGAAACGGATCCGCACCTGCTCCCGCTCCAGCGCCTCCAGCTCGCGGGCCAGCACGTTTTCGAACAGGGTCATCAGGAAGGTGACCTCTTCGCCTGGACGGGTCCAGTTCTCGGTGGAGAAGGCATAGGCCGTGAGGGCGCGGATGCCCCAGTCGCTGCAGAGCCGCAGGGTGCGCTTGAGAGCCTCCACGCCGGCGCGATGCCCCATCACCCTGGGCAGGCCCCGTTGCCGCGCCCAGCGGCCGTTGCCATCCATGATCAGCGCCACATGGGCGGGCAGCCGTGCCCCATCAAGCTGGGAGGGCAGCGGCTGATGGGGGGTGCTGTGGGTGGTCGCCAGGGCGCGACTCATCCGCGGGCTTCCGGCAGGTCCGGTGCCAGGCTACGCCCAGACGGCACCGCCGCCAGGCTGTCGGTGAGCAGGTCGTGAAGCCGGCTGCTGGTGATCGGCCGCTCCAGACGACCCTGACGGGCCAGCGCCAGGGTGCCCGTTTCCTCGGAGACAACGATGCACAGGCAGCGGGCATGGCGCTCGGTGAGCCCGAGGGCCGCCAGATGGCGGGTGCCATAGCGGTTGAGCCCTTGGCGCGAGAGGGGCAGGATCACGCCCGCGGCGGCGATGCGGTTGTGCTGCACGAGGACGGCACCGTCATGGAGGGGTGTGTCAACGGCAAAAAGATTGAGCACGAGGTCCACCGACAGCTGGGCATCAAGCGGAATGCCCGGGTTGAGAAAATCCTCGGGCCGCAGATCACTGCCCAGATCGAGCACGATCAGGCCGCCGCGGCGTGCCTGGGAAAGCCGGCCGGCGGCCTCGGTGAGGATGCTCACCGAACCGGAGGCCAGCTGGTCGCGGCTGCGATCGGCGAACAACACCGCAAAGCGCCCCGTACCCAGCAACTCCATCAGCCGCCGCAGCTCCCCCTGCCAGAGAATGGCCAGGGCCATGCTGCAGGCCAGCACCAGGGCATCCACCAACTTGCTGGTCAGAGGCAGGTTGGCGTAGCGCTGCACCACCCAGGCCAGGGCCACCAGAAAGAGATAGCCCCGCAGCAGCCAGAGGGTGCGCGACTCGGTGACCCGTCCGAGCAGCAGCACACCCAGGGCCGTGGCGAACAGCAGATCGAGGAGCAGGCGCAGGTCGAGGTTCTGCAGCCAGGTCACGGGGAAGAGCTTGAAAATCCAACGACAAGAACGCGCTCAGCCGGGTCGATCTGACCCCACTGGCTCGACGTTGACTGACCCGGATGCCGGGCCATCAATGCCACGCTGCGCGTGTCAAATCAACCTACTGAGGAAAGCCTCGACGGCAGGACGTCGTAGCGCAGTAGGTCTTCCGGCTGTTCACGGCGCTGCACCAGATCGGCCACCCCATCGCCGACCAGCACCGCCGCCGGTCTGGGGATGCGGTTGTAATTGGAGCTCATCGAGGCGTTGTAGGCCCCCGTCGCAAACACCGCCAGCACATCGCCGCCGGCAGCCAGCGGCAAGGGCAGATCCTTGAGCAAGACGTCGCCGGATTCGCAATGCTTGCCGGCCACGGTGACGGTTTCGGTGGCCGGGGCCTGGGGGCGATCGGCCAGCACGGCGGTGTAGAGCGACTGATAGGTGATCGGCCGCGGGTTGTCACTCATGCCACCGTCGACCGAGAGATAGGTGCGCAATCCGGGGATGGTCTTGCGGCTGCCCACGGTGTAGAGGGTGACTCCCGCCGTGGCCACCAGCGAACGGCCCGGCTCACAGAGCAGACGGGGCAGGGCCAGGCCCCGCTCGCTGCAGGCGGCCACCACCGCCTCGGCCACCGTGCGCACCCAGTCCTGAATCGAAGGGGGGTCATCGCCGGCCACATAGCGGATGCCGAGGCCGCCGCCGACGTTGAGATCGGAGCAGGCATGGCCCAGCGAGCGGGCCAGCTGCAGGGCGTCAGCCAGCACGCCGGCCAGATCGCGATGGGGCTCCAGCTCGAAGATCTGGGAGCCGATGTGGGCGTGCAGCCCATCGAGATCGGCCCAGGGACAGTCGGCGAGATGGCGCAACACCGGCTCGAGCTGATCCGGGTCGAAGCCGAACTTGCTGTCGAGATGGCCGGTGCGGATGTACTCGTGCGTGTGGCATTCGATGCCGGGCGTGAAGCGCACCAGGAGACGGACCGGCGCCGGCTGGGCTGGGGCGATCGCTGCCAGCAGCTCGACGTCATTCCAATTGTCGATCACCACGGTCACGCCGCGGCTGACGGCCAGCTCCAGCTCCTCGGCCGACTTGTTGTTGCCATGCAGCACGATCCGCTCCGGCGGCATGCCACCGGCGAGGGCGGTCAGCAACTCACCGGCTGAAACGGCATCGAGGCCGAGCCCCTCGGAGGCGACCAGGGCCGAGATCGCCAGCGAACTGTTGGCCTTGGAGGCATAGAGCGCCAGCGAAGGGCCGGGGTAATAGCGCTCGAGCGCCTGGCGGTAGGCCCGACAGGTGGCCCGCAGGGTGGCTTCATCGAGCACATACAGCGGTGTGCCGTAGCGCTGGGCCAGGACGCTGAGCCGGCAGCCGCCCACCTCCAACGCCCCCTGCGCGTCGAGCCGGGTGCTGATCGGTGTCAGGTTGCGATTGGGACTGAGCGCATCACCGGGCAACTCGAAGCGAGGCTCCAGGCGGGGATCGACTTCGGCATGGGCGCCGGGTGCGGGACTGCCGGATGCCGGAGTGCCGGGTGCCGTGGAGGCGGCGGACGACAGGACCATGGGCAGGAACTCCGCAGCATTCGGCGATGGCTGATCGTAGGGAGCCAGGCCGCCCAGGACCGTGACCGCCGCACCGATCTCGCCCCTGCTGCCCCTGAAGCCAGCTGATCTCGAGGCCTGCCTGGGCCTCGACAACCTGGCCCTCGGTGGGCTCTGGACCCCGGGCCAATGGCAGCGGGAGCTGGAGGACGAACGGCGGCCGGGGCTGGGGCTGTGGCGCCGGGGAGAGCTGCTGGCCATGGCCAGTGGCTGGCTGGTGGTCGATGAGCTGCACATCACGCTGGTGGCGGTGGCGCCGGATCAGCGCCGCCAGGGCCTGGGGCGGCTGGTGCTGAACGGACTGCTGGCTGCCGGACGACAGGGCGGGGCGGATCGCGCCACTCTGGAAGTGGCCAGCGCCAACAGCGCCGCCCGGGCCCTGTATGGCAATTGCGGTTTCCGGGACGCGGGCCTCCGTCGCGGTTACTACCGCAACGGCGACGATGCCCTGATCCAATGGCTCAAGCTGGAAGCAACTGAAGCAGGATGCTCAGGGTGCGGTTAACCGAAGATTCCTGAGCCGGAAACAGTCAGATTAATGCCGTACAGCTATAACGAAGCCCCGCCAGAACACTGATGCAGACAGGCGTAGCCGCCTGTTCACCCTGATGCATCCCCCCGAACACACGCCATCGCTTCAACCCTGATAGCTTGGATGCACTTGCACCAGGCCCTGGCCATGTTCGAGCGGTTTACCGAGAAGGCCATCAAGGTGATCATGCTGGCCCAGGAAGAGGCCCGTCGCCTTGGCCACAACTTCGTCGGCACCGAGCAGATTCTGCTGGGCCTGATTGGCGAAGGCACCGGCGTGGCGGCGAAAGTGCTCAAATCCATGGGGGTCAATCTCAAGGATGCCCGCGTCGAGGTCGAAAAGATCATCGGCCGCGGTTCGGGCTTTGTGGCCGTGGAGATTCCCTTCACTCCCCGGGCCAAACGGGTGCTCGAGCTCTCCCTCGAGGAGGCCCGCCAACTCGGCCATAACTACATCGGTACGGAGCACCTGCTGCTCGGCCTGATCCGAGAAGGCGAAGGTGTCGCCGCCCGTGTACTGGAAAATCTCGGCGTCGACCTGGCCAAGGTGCGCACCCAGGTGATCCGCATGCTCGGCGAGACGGCTGAAGTGGCCGCCGGCAGCAGCGGCAAGGGATCCACCAAAACCCCGACCCTTGATGAGTTCGGCAGCAACCTCACCCAGCTGGCGGCTGATTCCAAACTGGATCCGGTGGTCGGTCGCCACAACGAGATCGATCGGGTGATCCAGATCCTGGGACGGCGCACCAAGAACAATCCGGTGCTGATCGGCGAACCCGGTGTCGGCAAGACCGCCATCGCTGAAGGCCTGGCCCAGCGCATCACCACCGGCGATGTGCCGGACATCCTCGAAGACAAGCGCGTTCTCACTCTGGACATCGGCCTGCTGGTGGCCGGCACCAAGTACCGCGGTGAGTTTGAGGAGCGCCTCAAGAAGATCATGGAGGAGATCCGCTCCGCCGGAAACGTGATCCTGGTGATCGATGAGGTTCACACCCTGATCGGCGCCGGCGCCGCCGAAGGTGCCATCGACGCCGCCAACATCCTCAAACCCGCCCTGGCCCGCGGCGAGCTGCAGTGCATCGGCGCTACCACCCTCGATGAATACCGCAAGCACATCGAGCGCGATGCCGCCCTTGAGCGCCGCTTCCAGCCGGTGATGGTGGGCGAGCCCTCCGTCATTGACACCATCGAGATCCTGCGGGGTCTGCGGGAACGCTATGAACAGCACCACCGCCTCAAGATCTCCGATGAAGCTCTGGTAGCCGCCGCCACCCTCGGCGATCGCTACATCTCCGATCGCTTTCTGCCCGACAAGGCCATCGATCTGATCGATGAGGCCGGCAGCCGGGTCCGGTTGATGAACTCCAAGCTCCCTCCCGCCGCCAAGGAGGTGGACAAGCAATTGCGGGCCGTTCAGAAAGAGAAGGAGGACGCGGTCCGCGACCAGGATTTCACCAAGGCCGGTGAACTGCGCGACAAAGAGGTGGAGCTGCGTGAGCAGATTCGCTCGATTCTGCAGACGCGCAAAGATGAGGAGCCCGAAGCGGCCGCTCTGCCGGCGCCGGAAGCAGGCTCGGTGGCCGTAGCAGAACCCACAACCAGAACCGGCAGTGCCTTCGCCGATGGCGGCAACGAGGCCGGCAGTCGCCCACCGGTGGTCACCGAGGAGGACATCGCCCACATCGTTGCCTCCTGGACCGGGGTGCCGGTGCAGAAGCTCACCGAGAGTGAATCGGTCAAACTGTTGAACATGGAGGAAACCCTCCACCAGCGCCTGATCGGCCAGGATGAAGCCGTCAAGGCGGTCTCCCGCGCCATTCGCCGCGCCCGCGTCGGTCTGAAGAATCCCAACCGGCCGATTGCCAGCTTCATCTTCTCCGGCCCCACCGGCGTCGGCAAGACTGAGCTCACCAAGGCTCTGGCGGCCTACTTCTTCGGCAGCGAAGAGTCGATGATCCGGCTGGACATGTCGGAATTCATGGAGCGCCACACCGTCAGCAAACTGATCGGTTCGCCTCCGGGCTACGTGGGCTTCAACGAAGGTGGCCAGCTCACCGAAGCGGTGCGGCGCCGGCCCTACACCGTCGTGTTGTTCGATGAAATCGAGAAGGCCCACCCGGACGTCTTCAACCTGTTGCTGCAGTTGCTCGAAGACGGCCGTCTCACCGATTCCAAGGGTCGCACGGTGGATTTCAAGAACACCCTGATCATCATGACCTC
>CALPMR020000096.1 GCA_943324725.2 Bordetella parapertussis
GGAAGCCCACCCTGAAGCAGTAGATACCATGCGGGTAGCAATGCCACGCGGTGCCCGTTGGCAAATTGCTCCAGATCCCTGGCGCTGCGACAGCCGATCAGAACAGAACGACGCGGGCTTGGATCAAGAGAGAGGAGCCATCCAACTGAGGACAGCAGCACCTGCAAGGCACCGCAATCGGCCTTGTGACTGACTTATCAGTCAGCCCCTCCCCCGGGGCTTGGGACGGAGCTCCGGAAATGATCTGGAGCCCGCATCACAGAACGGGGGTGAGGTGTTGCCGGCACCGGCCTTTAACCCAGTGACTTAGCGCCAAGGCGGCGACGCAAGCGGCGGCTCCAACCGAAAGCGGCAGCGGCACCAACCACCGGCAGGGGGCCGGGAACTTCATAACTCTGGACCGTGAAGGTGTAGCGGGAATCCCCGGAGACCTGCTGCATCCAGAAGGTGTAGTCACCCGAGCCTAGAGAGCCAGGAGTGGGTGAATTGGCGTTGAGGTTAGTGAGAAGGTTCGTTGTGGTTGGCGTGGAAACCGGATCGGTGGTGGTGCCGTTAGTGCAGTTGTTGACTGCACCAGCACTTGGAAGCCTCAAGGAGCCGTAAGTGGTGGCGCAAAGGCCGCGCCAGCCGAAGTGGTTGTAGGCGAGCATGCCGGCTCCAGTAGCTTGGTTGGCGGTGAACTGGCTGCCTTGCTGAAAGCCGATGAAGGCTCGATCGTCGGTGGAATCGTAATAATCGAGGTTGATGCTGGAGATCGCGATCCCTGTGGGAAGGTTGATGGTGATGTAGTCAACGCAGTTCACTGGGGGGACCGAGCTGGCGCAGCTGACAGTGTTGAGACCTGTGCCGGCAACTTGGCCATCAAAAATGTAACGCCCAAGCGCATCAGCAAACACCTGGGTGGGAGCGGTCTTGTCATCGCTGTAATTGGTGGTGGCAGCGGTAGCAACTGGTTGCTGCGCGGCCAGGACCAGGACCGCCAGGGCCGTGGTGGTCACAGCACGACGGCCAGCCGCGATGGGGGCTGGCAGGAGAGCGAACAAACTGCGGAACAATTTCATCCGGGAGGCCGCAGGGGCGGAGCGAGAGGTGAAAAAGCTGCATAAATGTATCACTTATACTCTTGACCGAGAGGCTTGGCCTTAACAATTCGAAGTTTTAGTCCGCGATCTCACATGTCGCAGCTGCGTCTTTTGCGTGGTGCAATTTCCGATAATCGTTCAGGAGTCGGGCCAAGCCTGATTCAAAGCATCCAATTGGGGACTCCTGAACAACCGAGCAACAAGCCCTCTGGATAGCGGCCAAGGACCAGGGGGGCAAGCGGCTCGCAATCTCGGTTATTCAGCGACCAGCGATTCTCCTGTTTCAAGTCGCCAAAAGTACGTAAGTGCCACCCAAAGGAAGCTGAGCCTATGCCAAGAGTAGAGCCAGGCAAAAATAATGACAAAAAAGAGGCAGAGAAGCCTCCGAATCTTCTCAGCGCACATCACCCGAAATGCCATAGAGATCGAGGTTTCTGCACCTTTGGTCAGCCGAGCCATGATCAGCTTGAGTGCATACTTCCGCTTCCCTGATCCAAAGACTCCTTCCAGCTCGTTTCGCTTGCGCTGATCTGCGCTGAGCTGCTGCTTGTGTAGGCTTCACGAAGTCGCCCAGTGATATCTGGTTGACAGCATCAGCGCCTGGCTCGTCAGAGTTGTCGTCATCTGGGAGTGAGGACATAGCCTCAATCGCCATGGCTTTAGCTCGTTTGGCAATGAGTTCGTTGATCCGTTTGAGATCCTTCTCCGAGAATCGCTACTCTTCGAGAAGGCTGTGCGCAGCGGAAATGAACCATCATCAATGGATCAAATGGCGACTTACTGAAATAGCCCGCAAAGCCAAGAAAAACTGCATGTAAGCATTTTCTCGGATCTGCTCGACGGTTTCCTGATCGCTCAGGCCAAGCCGCTGTTTGATGAACATCGCACCAAATACCAACCTGACAGACTTGGCAGGGCTGCCAGTTGTGAAAATGAACTGAGGGGCATATGTATCATCCAGCTCTTCCCATGGCATCAGAGTGGAGAAAAGCACCCAGCGGTTATCTGGGTCCAACGTGCCGCCAAAAGGCACATGGAATTCCTCGATTGAGAGCTGGCCATTATGGTATTTTCGGTACATCTGCAGCGGTCAGCAGTTGCAACAATCGTCAATTGACCTATTAGCGGCCAGTTTAGCGGCTCTTGATCGCTGAAACCAGTTACACCGCAGTGGATCTGCCTTTACAGAAGCCCCTAAATACAGCAAAATATCCAAAATAAGCAAACAACCTCAGGCCAGCCATGTTGCCTGACTAAACTTTATCATTCTTTCCTAGCCGAGAAGATTAGCTGCTCGCCGCCCAAGTAGCCAAATTCTTTAGACCAGTAAAGAAGAGCTTGCGGACTCTTAAACCCGACAGATTTGAGATCCTCAAGAATTTCCCAGCCAAAATGATAGAAGCACAGACAGCCATTTGGATTTATTGGATCGCCATGATACTCAGGAGGCAATAAATGGACTATCTCGCCCGATTCAGACAAAAAAGCTCTTACCAAGTTTTTTTCAGAGGTTCGCACAAATGGAACAGTGAAGAGGAGAGCCCCGCCGGGCTTGATGCATCGCCAACATTCTGCCAAGGCTTTCTTGTAATTTGGAATGTGCTCAAAGACGTCGAACGACAATATAAAGTCAAATTGATCATCTACAAAAGAAATCTTCGTGAGGTCTTCGTTCCTAATTCCGCTTTCACTAATACCTCCATAACTCACAGCACTTCCCAAGTATTCACTGCCATAAGTGGCCGGAAAGCATTCCTTGAACAACCCATAAAGACTGGTGGCTTGTTCTGTAATGTAAATATTTGAGCTCCTGGCTGGATTAAACTCTAAATCAAAAATATGCACAACTGCTCGCATTCTGTTGTTAAGGCAACACCTGGGGCATACCAACCTTTCCCTCCAATTTGGCGTCAAAACGCCATCAACCATATAAGCATAATCAAAGTCTACGGCCAATTCAACGTTATCCTTGCAGACATAGCAGTAGCCATCATAAGTAAAGAGCCCAGATCTACCCTGAGCGAGCTCTTTCTCAAAAGACAGATTTTCCGCACAATCACGCTGACGACTAGCCGCGCGATGTATATAGTCGTCATACGACATTAATCTAGAAATATTTAGCAATTGAGTGCCGCTAGTTTTCTGATTCCGGAAAAAATTGAATGCCTTCAAGGGTTGGCTGATCATGAAATTTAAATTAAAAAATGGATCGTAGTGCAAAGAATCGAAACGCATTAAAATGAATGCTTTTTATTCGACAGGCTCACCCGCGCGCGCGCCGCGCCTAACATCGCCAAGCCCGGACGGGAGAGACCGGAATCGATGCCAGTATAGACCTCGCAGGGGGTTCTGCCTGCCAAGCTGCTATGGGACATTAAATCACAGTACCGCCAGATGAACCATGTGAAATCCATCTCAGCTTCCCACCCATCTCTATAGACACGCAGATACACCTCCTTTCAATTGACCCTAAAGCACAGTCTCGCCATCAGAATGTTGCCATAGCAGCACTTACGGCCAGGACAACGGATCTTGATCTATTCCCACGGCAATCCAGAAGCGTGTTTCACATAGGATGCTCTTCGCATCATGAAT
Source organism: Bordetella parapertussis (assembly GCA_943324725.2). GTDB lineage: Bacteria > Cyanobacteriota > Cyanobacteriia > PCC-6307 > Cyanobiaceae > Cyanobium. The sequence continues at coordinate 3,678 of CALPMR020000096.1, forward strand.
CATCGAGCCCCATGGCCAATCCAAAACTGGGAATAATTAAAGTATCGAAATATATTCGCGCCTCAGAGATAGTTATTGCTTAAAAACAATTGCAGCAATTATGCCTTTGGCAAAGCCAGCGCACCAAGATCGGATTTGCAGAATCTCAGCTTGATTCCGCCCTAAGGCCCTTTGTGGTGGGAAAGCCCTCGATTTCTGCCTGAAGATCGATATGCAAAAGTTTGCTAGATAGAAGCCCTGCTCGACTGATAAGCGTTGATGCCTCCTATCACCATTGGGTGATTCAGTTTGTATATAGGTTGTTTTCTGCTGGGCCGTAGCCTGACGTGGAGCTTCAACCTTGCCCGTCTTGTGAGTTAGAGCCATCTTGGAAAACCCAATACCCCGTCAGCCTCTGCCAGGTTTTGTCCCAATGTGGGGCTGGGTTTCTTTGGATATTCGTGGGGTCACATGAGATCAGCAACCAAAGAAAAACCCCGCTGGAGCGGGGCTCTTGGGTCTTGTATCGGTTGTCTCGGTGACCCTGTCAAAACGGAGGGGGCGGGATTCGAACCCGCGGAAGGTTTCCCTTCGCCGGTTTTCAAGACCGGAGCCATCAACCACTCGACCACCCCTCCAGGGCTGAGTCCACTGCCGAGGCCGCAGAATCAGTCGCCATCCTCTCATGAGACCATGACAGCGGCACGGAACTGAAGTCCACACCAGCCCGGGCAGCCAGAGGAGCGCGGCTTGCACCGGGGAAAGGAGGTTGGCGGGGAGCTGAACGCACGACCTGGCTCAGGCACGGCTTGCGCTCAGGCCCAACAGCTGCTGTCGGCAAACATGGCGAAGGACCATGCCAACGAGCAAAGCAAGCCCTGGCGTGGAAGCGGATTGGCAAGCGATCTGTTGACGGGAATCGCCAATCGCAGACTGATGAGTGAATGCTTTCGCCAAGCTGATGAAAGGAGCCTTGCCGATGAATCCAACTACGCATTAGTCGTGCTTAAGGCTGATCACCTCAGGCCAATAAGCGATACTTATGGCCATGAGTTTAGTGATTGAATACTGGTGGAGTTAGTCCAGAAGTTCAAATCCAATATTCGCTCCAATGATTTCTGCGCACGCTGGGGTGGCGAAGAGTTTCTGGGCTTTGTTGTTGATGCCGACCTGAAAGAGGCGGAAAATATTGTACAGTGATTACTGACTAGCGTGAGATCAATTAGCCTCGATTGCAACGGGATTGATGTGGGGATGACAGCCAGTATTGGCCTGGCCCTGCATACGCCAAATGAAACTTATGCCGACACCTACCGCCGTGTTGATGAAGCGTCATTGGTAGCCAAGCGCTGTGGCCGAGATTGCTACGTGATAGCCCCTTAAACTCTGTAGTTTTTTTCTCATGGCAAGCGATCATGCCGATAACCTCTATCAACAATGTCTGAATGAACATCACCACCCTCAGGTCGAAACCGGGCTGAAGTCGTTGTCGGCAACTGCCGACTCAATCATTGGACAGTCCATACAACTCGAGTGAGACAAGTGACCTTCTCCTCAATGAACAAGGCCTTAGACGCAACAGTGATCAATGATCACCATGGGATGAAACAACACTGTTTTCCCATGCCGATGTGATCTAGAGCTATCGAGAAGGGTACAACCGCACCTCCCTCCAGGGGCAACCACAGCTGAACAAAGCCAAGGCAATCGCCCGAGCACAAACCAGATGAGTCAGATTAACTGCTTGGACAGTACAGCATCTGAACAAGTGTCCAGAATGCGAACCAGGCAATCCCTGGACTTATCTGTCTCGTTCTGACTGCACCGTGCGACTCTGGTGGGCTTGGTCAATCACAGCATGAGAAAGATTCAAGAGCCTCGATTCAGCTCGGCTAAGGTGCTACATTTCGACCCCAAAAGGGCGCTTCAAAGAGATCTGAAGAAGTGATCCGCGCCCTGGAATTAATATCCTGGGATGGGCTTAGTGTTGCTGGCTGCCTGATTGAACTTCTTGATGGGTATCGCTGCCATTCTGATGGCCATTGAGATGCTTCTCACAGGCCTGAACACTGGAAGCTGTGAACGCGACGACAGCCATGGACGCGGCCAGAAGCGCTGCTTTGGCCGCGCCGATCCTGACGGTCGCTGCCTTGCCGCTGGTTGATGTGGACATGGTGTCTGGAGGAGGTGGCTGAGAGTGGGATGGAGAAGTTGAACCCAGATTCGGCGGTGGCTCTTGAGGCCTGAAGCCAGGGCAGGATTGACAAACTCCAACCAGGCAATCTTAGCGGTGACGCTCCGTGGTGGCCGCTGTGTGACTGTCTGCCCACCTTGCCCCGGATCGCGCCCGGCCCTGATCAGGCTTGGCCAGGATCCAGCCACGGGCAACCCGGCGGGATTCAGCCGCTGAGGGTCGAGCCGTTGGGGGCTGGGGATCGGGCGACGACAGGACACTCAAGCGCGCGTTGCACGGCAGGCTCCGGAGCATCAGCGATCATGAATTCCCGCTCCAGAATGCGCAACCGGGTGGAGCGCAGACAGAACTTGCAGCCACCGCTGGTCTGCAGATGCTTTTCAGGAGTGATGACGATATCGCGTACGGGATGATCGACGCAGTGAATCTTGATCGGCGTTTTGTAGCTCTTATAGACAATACCTGTGTAGTCATACCTTTCGCCAAAGCGAGCTCTCGCCCTGCTCAGGAATGTTGCTTCGTCGATTGGACTACCCATCGCCGCTGCGGTCTGCAAGGCAGGTACAAAGTGTTCTTAGCACCCTCTTGAGCCCTGAATCCGTTCAGAGCACCATCCGTCACCAAGCCACTTCCCGGGTCAGGGCCAGGGGGAGGCTGAAGCTGGTGGCCAGGGGGGCTCTTGCTTTGGTTTCGCTGTTCAGGGCCACGGGCCAGGCGGGCGCGGCCCATGGAGCTCCAGCCAGGCAGCCAGTGATTGCACCAGGCGCTCCACGGGGTCCTGCCAGAATCCGGCGCGGTTCTGGCGGAACAGGCGCAGGCTCGGATACCAATGAGTACGTTCGCCTTCAAAGCCCCAGCGCCAGTCTGGAGCCCACTTCAACAACAGCCAGACCGGCAGGCCCAGGCTCCCGGCCAGGTGGGGAACCACCGTATCGGTACTGACCACCAGATCGCAGCAGGCCATCACCGCAGCCATGTCAGCGAAGTCAAGCTGGCTGTCGATCTCCGACTGGGCTTCAACAAAGCGATGGCGGAAGCTGCAGGCATCGCGCTGCTCCAGGCCCGCGCCCTTCTGCAGCGACACCAACGCAATTCCTGGCAGCGCCGCCAGCGGCGCCAGCGCTTCCAGCGGCATCGATCGCCCCCTGAATCCCTCCAACAGCTCCGTTGCCGGGTTGCCCTGCCAGTTGATGGCGATCAGCCGCTGCGGCCCACTCGGCAAGCGCTGGCGCCAGCGCTCCAGCCGCTCAGGATCGACCCGAAGGTGGGGTTCGCTCACCAGGGGATCGGCGACCGACACCCCCAGCAATCCAGGGGTCGAGAGCAAGGGAAGCCAGTCCTGGGGCGGCTGCTCCTGCAGCTGTTCGGGGCTGATCACCCGATCGGCAAGCTGCGCATCGCCCAGCAGGCCGTGCAGCGATGCCGGTACACACAGCTCCACCCGGTCACTGAAGCGCCGCATCAACGGGGCGTAGCGGCAGAACTGGATCATGTCGCCGAGTCCCTGCTCGCCGATCAGCAGCAGACTGGAGGGGCGCGAAGCTGACGGACCGGACCAGCGTCGGCCAGCCGGATCGGCCACCAGTTCGGAGGGATCGGTGATGCTGAAACGTTGCTCGAAGTCTGGCCAGGCCGCCGCGTAATCCCCCTGCAGCAGCTTGGTCAGGCCCATGCACCAACGCAGCTGGGGGTTGTCCGGCTCCAGATTCAGGGCCTCGTTCAGGGTCTCCACAGCGCCCGCGAAATCGCCCAGCCTCCGCTGGGTGATCGCCAGATTGATCCGACAGAGCATCTTCTCCGGTGCCAGCTGCACCGCTTGCCGATGCATCGCGATGGCGTCGTCCAGGCGATTGAGACCATTGAGAACGCCGCCGCAATTGATCAGATTGAGAGGATTGTCCGGCTCCAGTTCCAGAGCCTGACGCCACGGTGCTTCCGCCTGGTCACAGCGACCGCTCCGCCAGTGCAGGAAACCCAGCAGCCGAAAGGCTTCGGCCAGCGTCGGATCGGCGGCACAGGCCCGCTCGGCAAGGGCGATTCCCTCCTGATCCAGGCCCAGTTGTTCCAGGCATTTCCCCTGACCCATCAGGATCTCGACGGTCGCTGCACCCAGCCCTTCCGCCTGTTGCCACAGCGACAGGGCCTGCTCGTGCTCACCCAGATCCTGCAGCGCCCTGGCCAGACCGCAGAGGGGCTCGGGATCCTCGGGAGCCGCCAGAATCGCTTCGAACCACTGCATGCAGAGGGCTTCGACCTCGGCCTGTTCAGCCGGATCCACGGGCCGATCGCCACCTGGGGTTGGGGCCTTGGCCATCGGCTCAGGAGTGGAACAACAACACCAGGCCCGATTTGACCTGATGGAACTCCCGCTCCTCACGACTGAGGTCAAGGCCCACCAGCAGGCCCTCCTCGAGAGCCACGTCAAAGGGCGGCGATGACGGCGGCGTGCCCTGACTCCAGAGCGCGGCGATGCCCACCGGCGTGGCATGCCAGGTGAAGCGGGAGGTATTGCCGATCGAAGGTTCCTTGAGGGCCTCTTCCAGCAGTTCGCGGATTGCCATCACGTGCCGGCCTTCGCCCTGCTCCAGATGGTCACAGCATCGGCAGGCCTGACCTCCAGGGCAATGGGCTGAGAGTTTTCGTGATATCGCCCCCTTACGGTGGGCCGATGAGCGCGCTGCCCGCCCCAATTGCCCTTGTGCACGAGTGGTTTTCGCCCCGCTCCCTGGGCGGAAGCGAGCAGGTGGTGCGCCAGCTTGACGCCATGCTCAGCGCCGTGGGCCGGCGGCCCCAGCTGTATGCCCTGGTCGATGGCGAAAGCCGCCGGGCCGGCAGTTGGCTCGCAGGCCGGCAGGTGCAGACCAGTTTCATCCAGGGCCTGCCCTGGGGCGTGAGCCACGTCCAGCAGTACCTGCCCCTGCTGCCGCTGGCGATTGAGCAGCTCGATCTGGCCGCCCATCCCCTGGTGTTGAGCAGCAACCACCTCGTGGCCAAGGGGGTGTTGACCGGTCCGGACCAGCTGCATGTCAGCTATGTGCACACGCCGGTGCGCTACGCCTGGGATCAGATGCATCCCTACCTGGCCAGCTCCAGCCTGGCCCGGGGTCCGCTCGGGCCGCTGGTGCGCCTGCAGTTGCATCAGCTGCGCCAGTGGGACGCGATCAGCAGCCTGCGGGTGGATGCCTTTGTGGCCAACTCCCGCTTCACCGCCGGGCGCATCTGGCGCTGCTGGCGGCGGCGAGCCCAGGTGGTGCATCCGCCGGTGGCGGTGGAGCGGTTCCGCTGGGATCAGCCCCGGGATGATGTCTACCTGAGCCTCTGCCGTCTGGTCCCCAACAAGCGGGTCGATGTGGTGGTCGAGGCGTTCAACCGCACCGGTCTGCCACTGGTGGTGATCGGCGACGGTCCCGAACGGCGGCGCCTGGAAGCGTTGGCCGGACCCCACATCCGCTTTCTGGGGCATTGCTCCGATGCCGAGGCGACCGAGTGGCTGGAGCGCTGCCGGGCCTACGTCTATGCCGGGCTGGAGGATTTCGGCATCGCACCGGTGGAGGCGATGGCCGCCGGAGCGCCCGTGATCGGCTACGGGGCCGGCGGCCTCTGCGACAGCGTCCGCTGTCACGCCCAGGGCGCCAGCCACCCCACCGGGCTGCTGTTCGGCGAACAGAGTGCCGCCTGCCTGGCGGCGGCACTGGAGCACTTCGAGTCCAGTCGACTCTGGCAAGCCCTGCCGGCGGAAGCCCAGCGGCGCTGGGCCGAC
>CALPMR020000097.1 GCA_943324725.2 Bordetella parapertussis
AGACCAGCGGATCTCTCAGGATGCGGCCAGTTTCACGGCGACAAGTCTGAGCGTGACGGTGGAGATCATCTCCGCCTTGCTGACCTTCTTCAGCTTCATTATCGTCCTCTGGAGCATCAACGAAACGCTGGCTCTGTGGCTGTTGGCCTATTCGGTGGGTGGCACGGCTTTGATCGTGTTCGCCAGTCGCAAATTGGTGAACCTCAACTACCAGCAGCTGAAGCTGGAGGCCGATTTCCGATATGGATTGGTTCACATCCGCGACAATGCTGAGTCGATCGCCTTCTACCGTGGTGAGCAGCAGGAGCAGAAAGAGGGGTCCCGCCGCCTGGGTGGTGTCATCCAGAACTACAACAAACTGATCATCTGGGAAGCCTTGATCAGTGTGATCCAGCGCTCCTACGATTATTTCTCCCGCTTCCTGCCCTGGCTGGTGATCGCCCCCATTTACTTCGCCAAGCAGGTGGATTTCGGCGTGTTCGGCCAGGCCAGCATCGCCTTCTCCCAGGTGTTGTTCTCGGTGAGTTACATCGTCAACAACATCGATCGCCTCGCCGCCTTCTCGGCCTCAATCAGCCGTCTTGAGGGCTTCCAGGGCAAGGTGGAGTCGATCAGTGGCGAAGTCGCAGCCCAGTCTGCCGCTGACCAGGATTGGCCAGGCTCAGGGGGTGAATCCGCAGTCGAATCGCCGGATGCAATCCTGGTGAGCCATGTGGATCTGGTGCCACCGCGCAGCAGCCGCCTGCTGGTCCATGACCTCAGTCTGCAGGTGGCCCCGGGTCAGCGGCTGCTGGTGGTGGGCCCCTCCGGCTGCGGCAAGACCTCCTTCCTGCGCCTGGTGAGCGGCCTCTGGCCCGCCGCCGCCGGCCGGGTGCATCGGCCGCCGGTGGGCGAGCTGATGTTCATTCCCCAGAAGCCTTACATGCTGCTCGGCAGCCTGCGGGAGCAGCTCTGCTACCCGCAGGCTGCCGAACGCTTCAGCGACGGTCAGCTGCGCCATGTGCTCGAAGAGGTGCGGCTGCCGGATCTGGTTCATCGCTATCCCGATCTCGACATCAAGCAGGACTGGCCCCGTCTGCTCTCGCTGGGGGAACAGCAACGCCTGGCTTTTGCCCGCCTGCTGCTCAACTCCCCCCGCTTCGTGGTGCTCGATGAGGCCACCAGCGCCCTCGATGTCAACACCGAGAAGCGGCTGTATGAGCTGCTGGTGCAGCGGGAGATGGCCTTCGTCAGCGTCGGTCACCGCCCCACCCTCAAGGACTATCACGACACCGTGCTCGAACTCGATGGCAGCGGCGCCTGGCGACTGCTGCCGGCCGCCAGCTATACCTTTGGCCAGCAGGCCTGAATCGATGAGCGAGCTCCCTCTCCCCGCCGGCCCCCCAGCCGCCCCCGAGGCTTCAGCTCCGGCTGAGGCCCCGTCCAGCCCAGCGGCCACAAGTGCCACCACCAACGACGTGCCTGCCTTCGGCTGGAGTGCCTACGCCGAACGGGTCAATGGCCGCTTCGCCATGGTCGGCTTTGTGGCGGTGCTGGTGATTGAGGCCCTGAGCGGCGACACTTTTCTGCACTGGGCCGGCCTGGTGCCCTGATTCCAGCGCCTGCCTGGTCGAGGTCGGCCGAGCGATTGAATACACGGCACTCGAACCGGTTCTCGCCGCAACCTGCTCAGGGCCCTTTGCTTCGATCGAGCCAGCCATGGGCAGAACGCCAAGCCTGGCGGAGCGGGCTTGATCGCTGTTCGCTTCAGGGAATGTCGATCAGATCGATCTGCCAGAGGCCGCCACGGCTCACCTCCACCGCCAGCTCATGGCCGTCGCCCCGCAGGCTCACCCGCCTGGGCACCCCGGCGGGCTGCATGGCGATCGGCTCCAGCGCGATGAAATCACGGCGGTAGAGCACCAACTCCGTGTGGCCATCAAGCTGCCGCACCACCGCCAGGCGACTGCCGTCCCGATTCACCGCCACGCTCAGCGGCTGGGCATCGGCACGATTGAGGCCCGGCAACGGCACCGGCAGGCCCCGTTCCACATCCACCAGCAACACCTGGTCGCGGCCGCCACGACCAGCGATCAGGGCGAGCCAACGACCCGCCAGGGACGGGGCGCTGCTGCTGCCCGCCTGCTCCAGTTGACGATCCAGACCGCCCATCGGCGTGGGCATCTCCGCCATGCAGCCGCCCAGGCCAAGCCAGAGCAGACTGAGGCAGCCCAAGCTGAGGCTTCCCAGACCGGCCAATCGACTGGCGGCCCGTCCAGCCACCACGCCGTGAGCGATCTGGCGAACCTTCATGGTTTGCCCGTGACCGAATCGCCATCGCTGAGACCGCCGCCTGTGGCCGGCAGGCCACCGGGCAGGTCGGCCTCCAGCAGGCTGGAGAGATCAAACATCTGCACCAGCGAGCGCCCACCCCGCACCACCTCGATCGCCAGCCGCCGGCCATCGGGAGCCAGGCTCAGACGCTGGGGATCACAGTCCGAAGGCAGGGGCAGGCGATGCAGCTGGCCCGTGGCCCGATCTTCGATCACAGCCAGGCGCCGCGCCCCCTGCTGCACCAGGACGGCCAGATAGCGGCCGTTCCAGCTGAGGGAGGGCGAACGATGCGGTTGCTGGCGCTGCAGCGGCCCCAGGGGCAACAACCGGCCTGAAGGTTGCTCCTGCAGGATCACTGTGTCCCGGCCAGCCCGCTCGACAATGCTGGCCAGAAGCCGGCCATTGCCGCTGAAGGCCGGATCCTGGCGATTGCCTTGGCCGAGGCCGCTGGGGCCGGCGCTGCGTCGTCCCCAGCTCCAGCTGCCGCAACTGCTCAGTGCACCGACCACCAGGGCCATCAGCATCAGGGCAGCCAGCTGGCGTGACAGCTGGAGCTGGGCATGCCCGGGCTGGGGCCGCTCAGTCGTCGAAGCGAGAACTGTTGTCCAGGGTTGGGCCGCTGGGTTTGCCGGCCGGGCGGCCTGAGCTCGTCGGCTGGGGCCTGGATCGGGTGGACTGACCATCCAGAGGGGAGAAGTCGGCATCACTGACACCGGATGCGGGACGACCGGCGCTGCCCAGAGGAGAGCCCTGGGGCACGCCGTTGGGCATGGCGTCGCTGGCAGCGTAGGAACGGCCTGGGGGCCGATCGCTGCCTTCACCGGGCCGGCGGCTGGAGCGAGGCATGGAATCAGGGCTGGCTACGGGGCGACTGCCCCGACGGGCCTCGGGCCCGACCTCCCGTTCACGGCGACGAGCGCCGAAATCACCGCCGCCGCTGGGAGCGGTGGTTGTGGTGTAGCGACTGGGTCCATCCTGGCGGGGACGGCCTGGGGGCTCTGGATCACGGCCGGAGGGGGCCCGATCCGGGCGGCCCACGCCGGGGTCACTGCCGGGGCGATCCCAGTCGTCGTTCTCACCACCGCGGCGGCTGGCAGCCCGCTCCGGAATGGCGGCCCTGCTGGGGCGGCGGGGACGATAGAAATCCTCCGGCTCCTCATCGCGGGTGGGAATCCGGCGACGAATCGGTTCGGGTTCAGCGAAGCGCTCATTGTCCTGATCCCAGTCCCTGCCACCACCAAGGCCGCCGCGGGGACGGGAAGGGGCCGGTTCTTCATCTTCGAAGAAGGAGGAGCGGCGAGCCTGTTCGGTGGTCACACCGCGCAGCCTCACGCTCTCATAGGCGAAGAAGACCGTGGTGCCGGCGAGCAGGAACTGGCCGAACTGCAGGATCGGATCCAGCCGCCAGCCCTGAAAAAAGAGGATGCCACCGCAGAGCAGGCCAACGGCGGCGAAGAAGACGTCGTAATCGCGGGCCAGGGCTGGCTTGAAGTTCCTCATGAAATAGAGGAAAGCTCCGCCTACGGCCAGCACGATGCCAACGATGCTGGCCCAGTTGAGAGAGGCATTGACCAAGGTGGTTCCCTCAGCGGCGGATGCGTCGGATCACTCTAGGCACCCGGGAGGGGATGAAACCAGCAGCTCAATCCCGCGGATGCCCCGCCACCAGAGCAGTGGGGCCCCAGGGCGGATCAGAGACGCCGATCCAACTGGTCGTTCTGGCTGATCAGGACCAGGGCAATGCTGATCGGAACGACCACGATCACGGCGCCCCAGAACAGACTGCTGAGGAAGTTGGCCAGGGATGGGGTCATGGCGCTCGGACACGGCAACTGGTTGGCGGATCCTAAGCAGTGACCCTGACTTCCTACGCTTCCGGGGCATCTGCTTAGAGCTTTGTGACGGCACCGGCCCCCCTGCTGCTGGCCTTGCTGCCAGGGCTGCATCTCACCCTGGCCCTGGGCCTGGCCGCGTGGACCCTGCTGTTCCTGTTTCGCATCGTCCTGACCTGGTACCCCCGCGTCGATCTCAGCAAGGGGGTGATGCGGCTGGTGGGCGCCCCGACCGAGCCGCTGCTGGCCCTGACCCGTCGGCTGATCCAGCCGATCGGTGGAGTGGACGTCACGCCGGTGGTCTGGGTCGGACTGATCAGCCTGCTGCGGGAAATCCTGGTGGGTCAGCAAGGGCTGTTGAGCCAGATGCTGCTGCGCAGCCAGGCCCTGGCCTGATATCAGCCCTGCTGGGGCAGCATGTCCTGCTCCACGAATTTGGTGTGAACATCGCCGCGAATGAATTCGGGCCGATCCAGCAGGGCGAGGTGGAACTCAATCGTGGTCGGAATACCGGTGACGGCGCATTCCGACAGAGCCCGCCGCAGGCGCCGCAGGGCGTGATCCCGATCCACCCCCCAGACGATCAGCTTGCCGATCAGGGAGTCATAGAAGGGAGGAATCTCGTAGCCGGTGTAGACATGGCTGTCGACACGCACGCCGGGGCCGCCGGGCGGGAGCCAGCCGGTGATCTTGCCCGGGGCGGGGCGGAAGTTGTGGCGAGGATCCTCGGCATTGATGCGACATTCGATCGCATGGCCGTTCATCCGTACTTCGTCCTGTCTGAAGGAAATCGGTTCGCCGCCGGCGATCCGCAACTGCTCGGCGATCAGGTCGATGCCGGTGACCATCTCGGTGACGGGATGCTCCACCTGAATGCGGGTGTTCATCTCCATGAAGTAAAAGCCGCCGTGACGATCGACCAGGAACTCCACGGTGCCGGCGCCTTCGTAGCCGATGCTGCGGGCGGCCGCCACCGCCGCATCGCCCATGCGCCGGCGGATTTCGGGGTCGAGGCCCGGGCTGGGGGCCTCCTCCAGCAGTTTCTGATGGCGGCGCTGGATGGAGCAGTCCCGCTCTCCCAGGTGCACCACATTGCCGTGACGATCGGCGAGCACCTGCACCTCGACGTGGCGCGGCCTGTCGATGAACTTCTCCATGTACAGGCCTGGATTGCCGAAGGCGGCCTCGGCCTCGCCCTGAGCCGCCTTGAACAGGCTCTCCAATTGGTCGGGGCCGGGCACCAGCCGCATGCCTCGTCCGCCACCGCCAGCGGTGGCCTTGATCATCACCGGAAAGCCCATCTGCTCGGCCAGGGCCGCCGCTTCGCTTGGGGAGGCCAACAGGCCTTCACTGCCGGGGATCGTCGGCACGCCGACCCGCTGCATGGTGATCTTGGCGGTGGATTTGTCTCCCATGGCCAGGATCGAGGCCGGTGAAGGACCGACGAAGGTGATGCCGTGGTCGATGCACTTCTCGGCGAAGTCAGCATTTTCGGCCAGGAAGCCGTAGCCGGGATGGATGGCATCGGCGCCGCGGGAGGTGGCCGCCGCCAGGATGTTGGGAACGTTGAGATAGCTCTTGGCGCTGGGAGCTTCGCCCACACACACGGCTTCGTCAGCCAGCTGAACGTGCAGCGCGTTGCGATCGACCGTGCTGTACACCGCCACGGTGGGGATGCCCAGCTCCCGACAGCTGCGCAGGATCCTCAGGGCGATTTCGCCACGGTTGGCGATCAGCAACTTGCCGATGGGCATCCGGGCGGAGCGGCGGGGACTGGAACGAGCCGGGGCTGGACTGTATCAGCGCTCACCCACCGATCGCTTTGGCCAGGGCGAACCAGGATCGGGATCGGGCGATGGGTATATTGCTCGAGGTGAACGGCTTCGGCCGCGATCCTGCGGCCTGAGCCGCAACCCCCACGACCTCAGGTCGTTACCACGCGGATGTGGTGGAATTGGTAGACACGCACGTTTGAGGGGCGTGTGGCTTCGGCCTTGCGAGTTCAAGTCTCGCCATCCGCATTCATCTTTTCCCCCTGTGGGCCAGGAGCCAGGCCAGTTTTTCGCCAGCGGCCAGCGTCCTGAACCCTCTGGGACGTTTGCCGCCCCCCCGGGATCCAGGGCTTCCGCTGGTTCTGCCCGAACCAGTAAGGCCGCAGCGGTCCCCGTTCCGGCTAGCTCCACAGCTGGGGCAGCGGCTCCGACCACGGCCATTGTTCTGGTGAGCAACGGCCCCGGTGAGCTCAGCACCTGGGTGAGGCCGCTGGCCGAGCGACTCCACGACCAGATTCCGCTGCGACCGCGCCAACCCCAGGCCAGCACCAGCCTGCACCTGGTGCTGGTGCCCTGTCCCAATGCCACCGGCCAGGAAGAGCGGGTGGCACGGCGCTGGGGCCTGTTCGACCAGGTGCTGCCGGCGGCGCGCTTCTGGTGGCTGCTGCTGCGACCCGCCCGCCATGGGCCCTGGCCCCGCCGGGGCGTGGTGGTGTTCCTGGGTGGGGATCAGTTCTGGACCGTGCTGCTCTCGGCGCGGCTGGGCTATCGCCACCTCACCTATGCCGAGTGGGTGGCCCGCTGGCCCCGCTGGAACGATCGCATCGCCGCGATGGGACCGGTGGCCGCGGCCCGACTCAACCGACGCTGGCGCCAGCGCTGCGAGCAGGTGGGCGACCTGATGGCCGATCTCTCCGAGTCGGCGAGCCAGGCCGAGCCCCTGCCTGCCGGCGAGTGGGTGGCCCTGCTGCCCGGTTCGAAGCGGGCCAAGCTGCAGGTGGGCGTGCCGTTCCTGCTGGAGACGGCTGACCGTCTTGCCTCCCTGAGGCCCGGCTGTCGCTTTCTGCTGCCGGTGGCCCCCACCACGTCGGTGGCGGAGTTGCTCGCCTACGCGGGGCCTGCCAACCCGGTGGCCAGCCACTACGCCGCCGGGGTGCCCAGCCGCAGCGGCGAGGTGTTGCTGACCGCTGCCGGCACCGAGATTCATCTGCACCAGGAGCATCCAGCCCACGGAGCCCTCAGCCAGTGCAAGCTGGCGCTCACCACCGTCGGAGCCAACACCGCCGAGCTCGGCGCCCTGGGGCTGCCGATGATCGTGCTGGTGCCCACCCAGCATCTGCACGTGATGCAGGCCTGGGATGGCTGGCTGGGGCTGCTGGCCCGACTGCCCCTGCTGCGCCGTCTGCTGGGAGTGGCTCTGACAGCCTGGCGGATGCGGCATCGGGGCTATCTGGCCTGGCCCAACATCTCTGCCGGCAGGGCCGTGGTGCCCGAGCGGGTCGGAGCGATCGAGCCGGCCAGCATCGCCGCTGAGGCCGCCGACTGGCTGGCCCAGCCCCAGCGGCTGGCCGGCATGCGTGACGATCTGCGCAGCCTGCGGGGACAGCCCGGCGCCGTGGCTGCCCTGGCGGCCATGGTGCAGGAGCTGCTGCCGCCGTCGTCGTCCGTTTCGCCGTCGTTCCAGCACCAGGGGGGCGTTGCCGAGCAGCCGCTGCCGCCGGCGCCGCTGCAGGCACCCCGTCGAAGCGAAACCCTGTCGTAGGAGCGTGTTGCACCCAGGCCAGTTCCGAGCAAAACGCAGCAACTCGCTCGATACCAGCGCCCCATGCGGTCTCAGTCAGGTCTCAGGAGCAAGCTCGCTGCAATCACGCCTGATGATCGAGATCGATTGCAGTACCTGTCATTTCGCTGAACCAGCACGTCAGACCCCAGGCACTGTTTGCTCCGTTCGAATCCGGCCTGACTTTCTGTTGCGGCGGAACAGCGCTCCAGTTCTGTCCAGCGATCGAGGCGCGACAGGCTCCCAGAGGGGGCCTGGGGGGCCAAGGGCCTGCTCCTCGCGCTGCAGGCTGAAGCGGCGAAAAGCCCGAGCAAGACCAGCCCTGTCGCCGGAGTCGATCCTGGCCGACGAGGCTGGTTAGCATCGCCCCTTGATCAGCCCCGAGAGGGCTTCCGCCATGCAGGACAGCAACACCCCCGACCTCAGCACCGAAGCCGGCCTCCCCGGCCCTGAAGCGGCTTCGGAGTCAGCTTCCGCCTGCGGCATCGCCAGCGGCCTGGCCCGCGGCGCCAACGAGGAGGAGTGGCGCCAGAAGCTCAGCTCCGAGCAGTTCCGCGTCGCCCGCCAAGGTGGCACTGAACGGGCCTTCAGCGGGGCCTACTGGAAGACCAAGGACGCCGGTCTTTATCACTGCGTCTGCTGCGGCGCCGAGCTGTTCAGCTCCGACACCAAGTTTGATTCGGGCACCGGCTGGCCCAGCTTCTGGGATGGGATGAAGCCTGGTTCGATCACCACCATCACCGATTCCAGCCACGGCATGGTGCGCACCGAAATCCGCTGCAGCGGCTGCGATGCCCACCTCGGGCATGTCTTCAACGACGGTCCGGCGCCGACGGGTCAGCGCTATTGCGTCAACTCCGCCTCACTGGAGTTCCAGCCGCGCTGAGCTGGAGCTGGGAGCGACCCCTTCCTTCACCAGGGGTCGTCCAGCACTTCCGGTTCAACGTCGATCGGATCGCGCTCACTGCCGCCGCGCACGGGTCTGGGTTCGGCGGCCAGCGGTCGGCGGGAGGGCTGATAGCCACCTGCGGAGGCTGGCCTGTCTTCTCTCGGGATCACCGGGGTGGTGCGATCCGGCTCCAGAGGCAGGCGCTCTCGGGCTTGCTCCCCGGGGGAGGCGTCCTCAAGCTGTTCATCCCAGTCGCGGCGCTCTCTGCTCTCAGGCTGCCGGCCGTAGCGAATCTCTTGATCGCGTTCAGGGCTCAGCGGCCCAGCCCGGAACCCTCGCTCTCCCGCCGCGTCCTGTTCGCGCCAGCGGCCTGAATCCAAACCTTCATCGACCTCATCATCGCGCCGGCGCAGCCGTGGCAGGGGGTCGCTGTCGCGCCGCTCGAAGTCATCGCGCTGCCGTGAAGGCCGCTCCAGTTCGCCACGCCCTGGCTCGCGTCGAGCTGGCTCCGGGCGCTCGTCGTCGCGCTCGTCCATGCCCCGTTCAAACGGCTCGATCTCGCGGGGCTCGTACCCGCGCCGGCTGAACTCGGAGCGCTCGTCGTCGTCACGATCCGGCTCGCGGCGACGGGGATCAGGGCCGTCCAGATCGTCGTCGAGATAGCGGCGCTGCCGCAGGGGCTGGCGCTCGCGCCGATCCTCGAGTTCGAGGTAGTCGAGTTCGCTGTCGTTGACCACCGCCCGACTGGTGGCTGGCTGGATGCGGCGCTGCTCGGTGGTGCTCGGCTGACCCGCCGGCAGCTGGTTTTCGGCCGGCACCACGCCGCTGCGGAAACGCTCCCGTTCCTCCTGCTCCCAGCTGCCACCACCGATGCCGAGTTTTTCGAGCAGCCCGGTGCCGAGGTGCTTGAGTTGTTCCTCGGCTCCCTCATAAACAATGATTCGATCAGTGCCGCTGCTGACGATTTCACCGACGGCCAGCTCCCAGGTGCTCAGCACCCCTTCGCCCAGCAAGGGCACC
>CALPMR020000098.1 GCA_943324725.2 Bordetella parapertussis
GATCGCTGCGTCGTTCAGCGCGGCCCCCATCCGGCCCTGATGGTGCTGCTGGAGCAGAGCCCCTCCTATTACCGCACCCTCACCCGCAAGCTGCACTGGGCCGGCAGTCTCACCAGCGTCGAGCCTTCCCACAACTGAAAGCCCTCCCAGGGCGGAAGCCGGGCGCGGCGGTGGCAAGGCAGCCACAAACCAACCAGAAGCGATGCGGGAACGCGGCGCTCGCTCAGCGTTTGTGCGTTGTTTGCCGCCGGTGGCTCAGTATTTTGTTCGCTATGGATTTTGGCCTCACCCCTCAGGAGCGCACCATCATGCGGCTGGCCCGCCGCAAGCGCCTATGCCCGCAGCACCGCTCCATGTGGGTGGCGCCCTTGTGGCTGGTGGCGGTGCTGGCCCTGCTGCTGATGGTTCCTTCCTATGGCCTGTCCCTGCTGGCGGCGCCGCTGCTGTTCGCCTGGCAGCGGCGCCGCACCCGCCGCCGGATAGCCGAATGGGCCCTGGATCTGCGCGAGCGCTGAGCCGTCGGCGTCAGGTCCGTCAGAATCGCGATCAAGCTTGCGCCTGAGAGGTTCCACTGGCCCTGGAGATTGAGCGGCGCTTTCTGGTGGTGGCCGCCGGCTGGCGCGCCCATGTGAGCTGGCAGGCCAGGTTGCGGCAGGGCTATCTGGTCAGTGGCGGCGCTGGTCTCACCCTGCGGGTGCGCACCAGCGAGTCCCTGGCGGCTGCGGCAGCCGCCGAGGCGGCCTGGCTCACCCTCAAGGCCGCACCGCCCCAGAGCACTCCGGGGTCCGAACGTATCCCGGGCCAGGCGCTGAGTCGGCTGGAGTTCGAGTACGCCATCCCCGTAGCCGATGCCCAGGCTCTGCTGCAGCTGGCCCCCCACCAGCTGAGCAAGTGCCGCTACGGCCTGGATCTGGCCGGCGGCGACTGGGTGCTGGATGTGTTCGAAGCGGAGAATGCGCCGCTGGTGGTGGCGGAGGTGGAGCTGCAGGATCCGAATCAACCGGTGACTCTGCCGCCCTGGTGCGGCCTGGAGCTCACCGGCCGCCACGAGCTCAGCAATGCGGCACTGGCGGCTCGGCCCCTGGCGCTCTGGAGTGAATCCGAGCGGCGGCAGCTGCTGGCGCCATGAGTTGGTTGGCGGCCACCGGCTGGTTGTCGCGAGCCCGGATCCCGCCACCATCGCGGCAGCGTGGTCAGGCGAGTGCTCTGCAGGGATCGCCCCCCGGAGCGCCCGGAAACATCAGTGGCCTCAGCCGGGTGAAGTCCAGTGGAGCCGGAACGGAAGCCAGCCTCAGCCGGCGTTGCGGCTGGCTTCGGGGCCGTCAAGGGAGCAGCAGTTGAAGCCGTCGCGGCAGATCTTGCCGTTGTCCATGGCCCAATTGAGCAAGGCCACCCGGTTCTTGGCGCCGGTCTTGGTGAAGATATTGCTGACGTGGTTGTCGACGGTGCGTTTGCTGATCATCAGCTGGGCGGCGATCTCCTGGTTGGTGAGGCCGGTGGCCACCAGCTCGATGATCTCGACTTCCCGCTCTGAGAGGTCGTGGCGAAGCTGCTGCAGCGACGCTGGAATCGCCTGGGCCGGCCGGGAAGCCGCAGGCCGATCGGGGAGGCCGCGCTCAGACATGGACGCACAGCGGATTACTCAGTGTAGGCAGGCTGCTGCTGCATGATGAGGCCACAGACGAGGATGGTTTTGCTGCTCAGAGAGGCGCTGGCCAGGGGAGAGTTCGTCGTGACGGCCGAAGTGACCCCCCCCAGGGGGGCTGACGCCAGCCGTACCCTGGCGGTGGCGGCTGGCTTGAAGGGCCTGGTGCATGCGGTCAATGTCACCGATGGCAGCCGGGCGGTGATGCGGATGAGCAGTCTGGCGGTCTGCAGGCTGTTGCTGGAGCAGGGCATCGAGCCGGTGCTGCAGATGACCTGCCGCGATCGCAACCGCCTGGCTCTGCAGGCGGATCTGCTCGGGGGCCATGCCCTCGGCATCCGCAACCTGCTCTGTCTCACCGGCGATCCACTCCGGGCCGGCGATCAGCCCCGCTCCCGGCCGGTGAATGAGCTCGAGGCGGTGCGGCTGCTGCAGCTGGTGCAGCACTTCAATGCTGGCGACGATCCGGTCAAAGGCAGCCTCCCCGATGGCGGCACCGATTGGTTCGCGGGAGCGGCGGCCGATCCCCAGTCCAGCAGCTGGAGCGGCCTGGCTTCGAGAATCCGCCGCAAGCAGGCGGCCGGAGCCCGCTTCCTGCAGACCCAGATGGTGATGGACAGCGAAGCCCTGAAGCGCTTTGTGCAGGAGCTCACCGGGCCGTTGGGCCTGCCGGTGCTGGCGGGGGTGTTCCTGCTCAAATCGGCCAAGAATGCCGCCTTCATCAACCGGGTGGTGCCCGGCGCCCAGATCCCCCAGGCGATCATCGATCGTCTGGCCGCCGCCACGGATCCGGCCGCCGAGGGCATCGCCATCGCCGCCGAACAGGTGGCCACCTACCGCGACCTGGCCCAGGGGGTGCACCTGATGGCCGTCAAGGCGGAGGAGCGGATTCCGGAGATCCTGCGGCTGGCGGGGCTGGCATCGCCCGAGCTCAGCCGCTGAAGGGGTGGGAGTGGAGCCGCTGGTGGGGGGGCATCCTTGAGGCCCTCGTCGTAAGAAGAGCAGTGCTTAGCAGGGTTCTGGCTGGAGTCGAAGCTCAGATCAGTCAACAGAGTGCGAGCAGAAGAGGTATGTCGGCAGCCTGGGTAGATGCACGAGTGCTGCATATGTGCGGTATCAAGTTGGCCGCCGATTGGGTGCTGGCTCCGCATTTCTGGGCTACATTCCCATGGTAGCCGGCTCATTCTCATGTTTTCTCGTAAGATCAATTTGAAAGTGGCTTTAGCCGCAGGTTTCCCGCTTGTTGTTGCTTCCGGCTTGTCTGGTTTGCCAGCAAAGGCGAGTGGCGTTACTTGTACTTATGATGGGAGCACTTGGCTGGTCACCGCCTCTGTTGCCGCTTGCGGAAACATGGTTGTTGCTGACAAGTCTGTGGATTCCAGTACATTTGGGGTTACTGGATATACATTCACCAGCGGCGACCTCGTCGCGCTTGCCGATGTTGGGCTGCCAGCTAATAAGGAATATAGCTTTATATTTACTCCTGTCACTCAAAATCTTACTGGTACAGGGTCGTTCAGCTATGGAATTACCATTACAAATCCAAGCAACACGTTTTTGAATGCTTTTGCAAGAGTAGACGGGTCGAATGCTAGCGGCGATACTTATACCAATACGCTTACTTCCGCGCAGCTGGTCGGATCTTCCGTAACGGGTCCCAGTGCTGCAAATGGTCCCAATTTAGTTTTCAATCCAGTCAATGGAGTCACCGCCACTACCTTCCTTAACTCCTGGTCTGTTACACAAGGTTCCATTGCATCGCTTGGTAATGGATTCAGGCAGCAGGACGTCCCCGGTCCTCTCCCACTCCTTGGAGCAGGTGCCGCCTTTGGCTTCTCTCGCAAGCTGCGTAAGCGCATCAAGCAAGCGGCTTGAGGTCTTGAGTCAAGTTCGTCGCCAAGTCTGAACTGTTGATCAAATCCTTTGGCCCTTGCAACACAGCAGGGGCCTTCTTTTTATCCTGTTTGGTTGGCCTCATCGGATTGGGTTCCCAGCCGTTGCCTTGTGGATGTCCCTCAGTTTCTCTTTCTGATTTCCGAGGTTGAATGATTGTTGCTTCTGATGTCCTGTTGAAGAATAAAATTTCAGAAAAGCTCACGAGGCAATTCTCTGCGTTCGTTGCCATCGCTGGCTGGGTTTTGATTGGCACCTCTCTGAGTACGATTCTGTTCTCCTCACTGCCGTTTCAGCTGCTCCAGCCCGAGTTTCAGCTGCGGCTGATCAGTGCCATCCTCTCCGCCTGTATGGCTCTGTTGCTGGGCTCTTTGTTGGTATGCGGTGCCTATGTCCTCAGCCTTGAGGACGATGTGTTGTTGAGCCGCGCCAGGCTGGTGCGGACGGGCAGCCGCTGGTTTGCAATTCTGTTGGTGTTGATTATCCCATTCCAGCTCGTCGCTGGGATACGAGCTCTTGGGCAGGTTCAGGCTGCTGAGAGTGAGATGCTCAAACAGCGACGGCAAGTCATTCAGCGTTTTTCAATTATTGAGGATGAGCTGAACTTTCGTGCCTATGTCGCCAGCCTGCCTGATCGCCCCCAGATTCCTGAGAAATTTGATGCTCCGTTTGCAGTGATCAAGAAACGTGCAATTACCAATCTCACTGATCAGTACAGGATCGCCGAAGCTCAGCTACAGCCGCTTCGCTCTCAGCGTTGGCAGCGATTTTTCGGCGAAGTGGCTCGCAACAGTGTGCAAGCTGTCTTGATGGCTCTTGCTTTCCGAGCGATTGGCGTGAAGAAGAAGAGTGAAACTGCTTCGGTTGATATGTATTACTCCCCGGAAACCTGATATCGCAATCGTCAGCTTTTGGCTTGGAAAGGGATTCGACTTTGATCACAATCCTGGGGTGGGTCTTCTGCGGTCCCGCCTCGGCCTAAGGGCTCTAAGGGCTCAGCGCCAGCTCACTGCCCAGCAGCTCGGCCATCGCCTTCTGCTGCGGTGAGGGGCTGGCCACGTCCTGGCGGCGCACATCGGTGATCAGCCAATCGAGCGAGGCTTCCTGCAGGTCGAAGTGATCGCCGTTGCGATCGACGCAGTAGCGGCCATAGACCAACTTTTCGACCAGGCGCACGCCGGCGCCGATGCGGGAGTAGTCGAAGATGATCGAGTTATCGATCGTGGCACCGCTGCAGATGTGGCAGCTGGGGCCGATCATCGCCGGGCCGATGATCGTGGCGCCATCTTCGATGCGGGTCATGCCGCCCACATAGATCGGCCCCTCCACCGTGATCTTGTCCCAGTTGGCGGCCACATTCAGGCCCGTGTAGATGCCGGGCCGCACCTGATGGCCAGGGATCTGCACCTGGCGCACATCACCTTGCAGCACGCTGCGAATCGCCTGCCAGTAGTCAGGCACCTTGCCGATATCCACCCACTCGAACTCCATCGGCAGCGCATAGAAGGCCGCCCCGGCCGCCACCAGCTTCGGGAACAGATCCGAGCCGATATCGAAGGGTGTGCCGCTGGGGATGAAATCCAGCACCTCGGGCTCAAAGATGTAGATGCCGGTGTTGATCATGTCGCTGGCGGCCTCATCCACCGCCGGCTTCTCCTGGAACGAGAGCACCCTGCCTTCCGGATCGGTCACCACGACGCCGTAGCTGCTCACCTGCTCCCGCGGCACCCGCTTGGTGATCAGGCTGGCCATGGCGCCTTTCTGCTTGTGGCGCCGCACCGCCTCGGTGAGATCGAGATCGATCAGCGCATCGCCGCAGAGCACCACGAAGGTGTCGTCGAAAAAGGGCTGGAAATCCTGGATGCGCTTGATGCCACCGGCCGAACCGAGGGCATCGCCGATCAGCTGGCCGTCTTCGATGCGGCCTTCGAAGCTGTAGGCGATCTGCACACCGAAGCGCTGGCCGTCGCGGAAGTAGTTCTCGATCTCCTCGGCCAGATGGGAGACGTTGACCATGATCTCGTCGAAGCCGTGCTGTCGCAGCAGCTCCAGCAGAAACTCCATCACCGGTTTCTGCAGAATCGGAATCATCGGCTTGGGCGTGGTGTGGGTGATCGGCCGCACCCTCGTTCCCTTACCGGCCGCCAGGATCATCGCCTTCATCGGCGTCGGCCACTCGCAATCGTTGACGCAGCCTAGGGAGTCGTCTCAGGCTGCCAGGGGCTCGCGAGCCGGCCCCCCATCTGACCCTTCGCCGTTGGCGTTGGCGTTGGGCGCGACAGTCAGGGGTATCGGCACGATGTCGCCGCTCTCCTGCAGGCGCTTGAGGCTCAGGGGCGCATACAGCCCGCCGGGCTGGTCCAGCTCCACTTTCCCCTGGGAGCAGAGAAACAGCAGGGCCCAGAACACCCCCACCCGGTCCTGGTCCAGCTCCTCCTGGGCGCTGGCCTGCTCCACCGCCTGGCCCCAGGCCGCCACCAGCTCGTCGAAGCCAATCCAGCGACAGCTGGCGCTGTCGCTCCAGCTCTGCAGGAAGCGGCTCAGGCCGGCGGTGGTTTCAGGCAATTTCTCGCGGTGGGCCAGGGCCGCCACCTGGGCCATGGCGGCGCGGTCGCTGTAGCGCTTCGGCCTGGACTTCTGGCGCACCCGGCCCTCGTCGGCCTCGAGCCGCTCGGCGATGTCTTCGAGCTGGCGGATCAGCTCCCCCAGGGTCACCGGCCGCTGCAACGGTGGTGGGGCCACCAGACGCCGCTGCAGATGGCGCTCCGGCCGGGCCGGCAGGCTGAAGCCGCTTCCCTGCTCAGCCCAGTCCTCGTCAAGGTCGTCGCCGTCGAAGGCCTCCTGCACGAGCGCCTCGACCGGGAAGGTGGCCGCCTCCAGCACCTCCGCCTTCAGTCCGACCAGCACCGAGGCCGCCAGGAAGGCCTCACTGCTCTCGGCCAGATCCTGCTCGTAGCTGCCCCCCTGGGCCCGGGCCAGCCTGGGCGCCTCGATCCGTGTGCGCAACTGATCGAGGAAGCCGTCGATCACGGCGATCACATCGACATCCCAGGGATCGATCTCACCCCGCTCGGCCGCATCCTGCAGCAGGCGGATCGCCAGCCGGGCGCCCGCTTCAGCCACCGGTCCCCCGGCGATGGGAGGCCGCGCTGGCGCTCGGGGGAGATGCCTGCAAGGGGGCGAGAGCTGGGGGCAAGGATCTGGGCCCGTGCTGAGCGCCGGGGCCTGCTGCGCAAGTTAACGAGCCGGGATCGAACTGACCAGTGGCCTGTGGCCTCACTCCATCGACAGAGTGATGGTCGAACCGTGCTCGCTCGACTCGCTGGCGGAGCTCTGGCCGGCGGCCGGCAGCAGGCCCAGCTGGGCATCGACGGTGGCGCGATAGCGCTGCAGGTCGTTTTCCAGCTCCTGGATGCGCACTTGCTGGGCCTCGATCTCGCTGGGATCCTGCAGGGTTTCCACCTTCTTCACCACACCGCTCCAGACGGCGAAGATCCAGGCGGCGATGGCGCCGATGCCGCCGACCACCAGCAGCAGGGCCGCCAGCGGCAGCGAGATGCTCACGCCTGGCAGGAAGCGGACGGTGGTGGCGGTGGTGTTCTCAAGAGTGAACATCACCATCGCCAGACCGAAGCTGAAGATCAGCAGGAAGTTCAGCTGACGCATGGCTGGGCAGGGGTGCGGATCAGGAGCGTAGACAGACTGCGCTGCAGCGCCAGCGTCTGGGGCCGGCGGCTGCAGAGTTTCGTTACCGGCCAGAGGGTGGGCGGCGGCTTGCCGCCGTTGGCCTGGCTTCAGCCCAGGGCCGGGGCCTGCAGCAACCCAGGCTGGAGCAGGCCCACCGGCAGCTGGCGCATCACCGCCCGAACGGGGGGATGCTCCAGCTTGGCCAGGGACACCTCTTCGCGGGCCACCAGGGCCTCGATCGAGGCCCGGTAGGTGTCGGTCATGATCCGCGGGTAGAGGCCGATGCCGATGATCGGCACCAGCAGGGCTGAGATGATGTAGATCTCCCGCGGCTCGGCATCGACCAGCTGGGTGTGGGCGGCCAGCTCGGCGTTCTCCTTGCCGAAGAAGATCTCCCGCAGCATCGACAGCAGGTACACCGGCGTCAGGATCACGCCGATCGCCGCCAGCACCGACATCACCACCCGGAAGCTGAGCGAGTAGGCCTCGCTGGTGGCAAAGCCGACGAACACCATCAGCTCCGAAACGAAGCCGCTCATCCCCGGCAGGGCCAGGGAGGCCAGGGAGCAGACCGTCCAGAGGGCGAACATCTTGCGCATTTTCTGGCCCACGCCGCCCATCTCATCGAGCTGCAGGGTGTGGGTGCGGTCGTAGGTGGCACCGACCAGGAAGAACAGGCTGGCGCCGATCAGGCCGTGGCTGACCATCTGCAACATGGCGCCGCTGGTGCCCAGGGCGCTGAAGCTGCCGATGCCGATCAGCACGAAGCCCATGTGGCTGATTGAGCTGTAGGCGATCTTGCGCTTGAGATTGCGCTGGGCGAAGGAGGTGAGGGCGGCATAGATGATGTTCACCACCCCCAGCACCACCAGCAGCGGCGCGAACTGGGCGTGGGCCCCCGGCAGGATCTGGACGTTGAAGCGCAGCAGGGCATAGCCGCCCATCTTCAGCAGGATGCCCGCCAGCAGCATGTGCACCGGCGCCGTGGCCTCACCGTGGGCATCGGGCAGCCAGGTGTGCAGCGGCACGATCGGCAGCTTGACGCCGAAGGCGATCAGCAGACCCGCGTAGCAGAGCACCTGGAAGCCCGTTCCGAACTCCTTGGCGGCCAGGGCCGTGTACTCGAAGCTGGGGGTGCCGCCGCCGTAGAAGCCCATCGCCAGGGCCGCCAGCAGAATGAACACCGAGCCGCCGGCCGTGTAGAGGATGAACTTGGTGGCGGCGTACTGGCGCTTCTTGGCCCCCCAGATCGCCAGCAGCAGGTACACCGGCAGCAGCTCCAGCTCCCAGGAGAGGAAGAACAGCAGCATGTCCTGGACGGCGAACACGGCGATCTGGCCGCCATCCATCGCCAGGATCAGGAAGTAGAAGAGCCGTGGCTTGAAGGTGACCGGCCAGGCGGCCAGCACCGCCAGGGCGGTGATGAAGCTGGTCAGCAGGATCAGCGGCATCGACAGGCCGTCCGCCCCCACCGACCAGGCCAGGCCCAGATCGGGCAGCCACTGCACCCGCTCCACCAGCTGCAGCCCCGCCACGGCGGGGTCATAGCCGTTGAGGTAGCCCCCCACGGTCAGCAGGAAGGTGACCAGGGCGATGCCGAGGGCATACCAGCGGATCTGTTTGCCGTCTCCCTTGTCCGGGACGAAGGGGATCAGCAGGGAAGCCGAGATCGGGAAGAGGATCGAGGCGCTCAGCCAGGGGAAGACCACGAGCCCGTGCGAGGTGATGGCCGGAGTGTAGAAATCCTCGGCTGGCCCGCATTGAACCGGTGGGGGATGTCACACAGGCTGAGCCGGTCAGAGAGGCCGCTCAGCTGAAGGCGTGCAACAGCCCAGGCAGAGCTTGGCCCGCTTTCAAGCTCCGGGTGGCCAGGGTCGCCGCTGCATCCTTCCGGTGGCCACGCCCTCAGGGCCCGACCGATCGAGCCTCGGCGGCCGCCAGGGGAAGCGGGGCCTGAATCGCACGGAGATCAGGCGTGAATCGATCGGGGCGGGCCGGTTCGCCGCAACCAGCGGTGCTGCGCGCGATCTTGAGCACCAAGTGAGCCTTGGCAGCGCCGGACGGTGCGATCTGTCTGAGATCGCCTTGGCGGTTGGCTTGGCGCGAATTGGCTCCTGGTGTTCGGAACGGTCGAAGTGCACCACGCTCCTGGGCTGGAGCCTGGTCAGCGGTGGCAACAGAACACCTGTCGTGTAGAGCGGTTTGCTGGCCGACACCGGAATGGATATAAAAAAAATCGGTGGATCTCGCACCAAGGACGAGATCCACCGAGCTGGATTCAAGATCTGTTGAAGGCCCTGGGCCGCTCAAGATCCAAATGGATCCAGATCCAGGCGGATCCAGATCCAAGTGGATCAGGGTCAGAGGATGACGTCGC
>CALPMR020000099.1 GCA_943324725.2 Bordetella parapertussis
ACTGTTCGGGGTCTTTGCTGGTGCAGGCGATCTGCTGGGTGAATCCCCCAAGCAGGCAAACTCCAGACAAGAACTCAGAGACCTTCTTGCCAACCGACCCAGCGGTGGCATCATCTTCACCACCATTCAGAAGTTCGCTACCAACCCAGAAGAAGACAAGTTTCCTGCCCTGACGGATCGCCACAACATCGTGGTGATCTGCGATGAGGCACACCGCACTCAATACGGATTCAAGGGTCGCTTCGACACCAAGACAGGGGAGATCAAATACGGGTTGGCAAAGGCACTCAGGGATGCCCTGCCCCAGGCGACCTTCCTTGCTTTTACGGGAACTCCGATCTCCCAAGACGACCGTGACACCCAGGCGGTCTTTGGTCACTACGTCTCCGTCTACGACATCCAGCAGGCCGTGGAAGACGGTGCCACGGTGCCGATCTACTACGAATCCCGCCTGGCAAAACTGGCGCTGAAGGAACCACTGCTCCCCCAGGTGGACGAGAAGGTGGATGACCTGTTCGCTGATGAAGACGACATTCCTGCTGCGGAACGAGCAAAGAGCAGATGGGCAGCACTGGAAGCACTCGTTGGTGCTGAACCACGCCTGAAGCAAGTGGCAGCGGATTTGATTGCTCACCTTGAGCAACGCTCACGCACCCAACCAGGCAAGGCGATGGTGGTGGCGATGAGCAGAGACATCTGTGCTCGCCTCTATGACGCCATCGTTGCTCTGCGACCTGAGTGGCACGATGACGACCCGAACAAAGGTGCCATCAAGGTGGTGATGACGGCATCAGCATCGGATGAGCAAGTTCTTCAACCCCACCACACCAGCAAGCAACAAAAGAAGGATCTGGAGACACGGTTCAAGGATCCTGCTGATCCGCTGAGAATCGTGATCGTCAGGGATATGTGGTTGACGGGATTTGATGCTCCCTGTCTGGCGACGATGTATGTGGATAAACCGATGAAGGGGGCAAATCTGGCGCAGGCGATTGCCCGAGTGAACAGAGTCTTCAAAGATAAACCAGGTGGTCTGGTGGTCGATTACATCGGCATCGCACCGCAACTCAAAGAAGCACTGGCGACCTATACCGCTGCAAAGGGCAAGGGGCTCCCAACAATCGACACCAGAGAGGCGCTACGGATTCTCAAGGAGAAAGTCCAAGTTGCCCGTGACCTGCTCCACCCCATCGACTGGAGTGGATTCAGGGAACCCAAGACAGCAATGGCACTACTGCCCAACTGCTTGGATCACATCCTGGAACTACCAGATGGCAAGCAGCGGTATTGCGACACCGTGCTGGCGTTGACCAAAGCATTTGCCCTCTGCGGAACTCTTGATGAAGCGATGGCACTCGATCCTGAGGTCACCTTCCTTCAAGCGATCCGAGCACCACTGATCAAGGGCGACGAAAATGGTGGTGATGGACGTGCTCCTAAGCATGTTGATTTTGAGTTGCGTCAACTGCTCTCCGATGCCTTGATTGCAGATGGAATCACCGATGTCTTTAAGGTCGCAGGTCTACAAAAACCAGATCTCAGCATCCTGTCCGATCAGTTCCTGGCAGAGGTCAGCAAGATCCCTCAGAAGAATCTGGCGGTTGAACTGCTTCAGCGGTTACTGAGGGATGAAGTTCAGACCCGATTCAAGACCAATGTGGTCAAGCAAAAAAGATTTAGCGACCTTCTGCAGGCAGCACTGAAGAAATACTCCAACCGTTCCATCGATGCGGCCGTGGTGATCGAAGAACTGATTGCGATGGCCAAGCAGTTCCGTGATGAAGCAGAACGAGTGGAGGCGCTGGGGTTGTCTGCTGCTGAAGTCGCCTTCTACGACGCTCTGGCAAACAACCAATCAGCACACGATCTGATGGGTGATGAGGTGCTGATGAAGATGGCACGGGAACTGGCAGAAAAGCTGCGGGGCAATCTCAGCATCGACTGGCAATACAAAGACAATGTGAGGGCAAAACTGAGAACCTTGATCAAGGCGCTGCTGAAACGATACAAATATCCGCCCGATCAGGAGCCAGCAGCGATTGAGTTGGTGTTGCAGCAGACGGAAATGATCTCCGAGGAATGGGCGAGGGAGGACCTTGGCAATAAGATTCAGGCTGCAGTGGCAGAGGCGTTGTCGAAAAATCTTGGTGGCTGAAGGAATGGACCATCTGAATTGGGGTTACGTCCAGTTGGCTCTGCTGGCTCTGGCCTTCGGGGGGCTGCAGATCTGGTGGATCGGCAATGTCCTGCTCGGGCGTCGCCGGGCTCGTCCGATCGGTGACAGCGAATTTCGCAAGGCATTGGAAGCGATCTGGGCGAAACGACCCTGATCTCAAGCCCTGGTAACAGCCGGCAGGCTTGCCGCCATCCAACGGCATGTCGCCGAGGGCCGGCGACGCCGCAGGCAATGCTAGGATTTGTAAAGATTTTTTACGGCCCATGCTTTCCAGCCTGTTCGGTTTCCTGTTCCTTGCTTTGACCTTCGTTCAGGTTCCGCAGTGGGACAACGATTGGACCAAGTGTTCTGTGGCTGTTCCCGATACAGCCTGCCATTGGTATGTCGTCAACCCTGACAACACCTTCGGCAAAGGTTTCAGTTGGATCACCGCTCCTAACTATGACGTCACGGCTCTCAGGGACATCGGTGTGCAGCATGACGTCACCGTGGCCCAGGGTTTTCAGACAACAGTGGAACTGATGAATGCATCGACACCCGTCAAGTATGGCGATGATTACCCGTTGGCCGGTTGATCTTGCCTTTGCAGGCTTTAGACCTGTTCAGTAGCATGGTTATGCTATGTGTTCTTCCCTTGGGCAAATTAGTTGTACGCCATTCAGGTGCTGCTTGCCGTATTGGAAGTTGAAAAATATTACCTATTTCTCTGTCATTCTTGTGTGAGTTTTGCGAGATATTGCCTTCAATATTGTTGCGCAGTTTTTACTCTTTTCTGGACTGCTCTGAGCTGCCGATTGCCGATTGGGTCAACTGGGCCATTTTCAATCAGAAGCTTGAAACTCTCTTGTGCAGCTGCCTGGAGGGTTGGCTGCATCCTGTGGCTGATCCTCAGTCCGCTGATGGCGTGAGCGCTTCTCCTGCTGGTTGGCCGGTTTCCAGCCAGAGCAGCGTGTCAGGCGATTGCAGCCGTTCAGTGCAGATCTGAACTCCGCTCCCGCCGTGACTCGTCAGCGCTCAACCGGGGCAGCGATTGGCTTGTCTGGCCCCCATCAAGTCTGGGTCCGCGCCAGCCAGTGGGGGCAGTTTTGCTGGGAGGCCATGCTGGCGTTCAGCATCACCTGCCAGACCCGGCAGACACCTCCGGCGCCGGAGCAACCGGTGAGATTGCGGCAACCAGAGCAGCGCGGTGGAGTCAGGGTCATGTGTGACGATTGCTCAGGTGCACACTCTAAAGCCCGGCTCTCACCCGCCTTTACAATGTGATACTGGCAGCGTTCAGCCCTGGAGCTCCGCTGAGCTCGAGTTGAAAATCGGCCGCCAGGCTGCCGCTGCAGTTGCCTTCGAGCAGGCCCACCCCGGTATCGAGGCTGGTGTAGCGCAACTGGCCGAGGGCACTGAACGGGGCGCTGCCGATCCAGGTGAAGGCCTGGTTGCCGCCCAGGTCTGAGCGGGCGTCGATGGCGGAGAGGTCAATCCGGTCGCCGTTGCCCCAGTCGGTGATCAGATCTCTGCTGCCACTGCCATTGCCGGCATCGCCGCTGCTGGCGATCAGGAACAGATCGGCACCTTCGCCCCCCTGCAGGCTGTCGGCGCCAGCACCTCCCTGGATCGTGTCGTTGCCGGCCCCCCCGTCGATCCGGTTCGCGGTGCCGCCACCGCTGAGGTTGTCGGCGAAGCGCGAGCCGATCAGGTGCTCAAAGCCGCTGAGCAGATCGCTGCCTGCCCCACCGGTGTTCTGGGCTGTGGTCTGGGCCAGATTCACTTTCACCCCGGCTGTCGCCATGGCGTAACTGAGGCTGTCGCCGCCCAGGTGATTGCCGCCGAGCAGGGTGTCATTGCCAGCGCCCCCATCGATCAGATCGTCGCCATCGCCGCCGTCGATCCGGTTGGCGGCGCCATTGCCCAGCAGGCGATCGCCGTTGCTGCCGCCGATCAGATGTTCCACCGCCACCAGAGTGTCGGCTCCGCCGGCGCCGGTGGCCTGGGGGCCGCTGAGGCCGAGATCCAGGGTCACCGAGCCCAGCACGCCGGCATAGGAGGCGGTGTCGAGGCCGTCGCCGCCGTCGAGCAGATCGTCACCATCGCCACCCAGCAGGGTGTCATTGCCGAGGCCACCGCTGAGCTGGTCGTTGCCGGCCAGGCCGAGAAGCTGATCGTGGCCGCCGAGGCCATCGAGCCACTCATCACCAATGCTGCCCTTGAGAATGTTGTCGGCGTTGGTGCCGCTGATCAGATTGCTCACCATGCCGGCCAGAGTGCGCGCCGTCCAGCTGGTGCCGTCACTGAAGCGCACCGACTGCAGCGGGTTGTAGTTGTTTTGAACGGAGCCATCGCGGAAAAAGTCTTCGATGCTGATCGATTCACCACTGCTGAGAATGTCGAGTCGTAGATGATTCCCGAGCCGGGTGGCCTTGATGTCAATGGGTTTGATCTGTCGCTCGAAGCTCAACACATTCTGACGAGAGTTGTTGGGATCGAAGTAGGAGGTCAGCTTGTCATTGCCGTCGTATAGGGAGTATTGATAGAGGTTGTTGCCGAGTCCGCCATTGAGCGTGTCATTGCCGCCTGCGCCATAGAGCGTGTCATTGCCGCCGTTGCCGCTGATTCGATCATGGCCTGGGCTGCCCACCAGTTCCTCGGCTGCGGCAGTGCCGGTCATGGCTGAATCCACTAGGTTCTGGATGCTCCATCTGCTGCCATCTTGGAAGAGCACCGCTTGCAAGGGCCGGCCGAAGTTTTGGGAGACGTCGGTGTAGAAGAAATTCTCCAGGTTGATTTGATCGCTGCTGCCCGTGACCATCAGCACCAGATTCAATCCCCAGCCGTAGCGTCGGGCTGTGACATCGGCTGGTGTGATGCCTGCAGCGAATTCGAGAATGTTGTTGCGGCTGGGGTTGTCGTCCCAGGTGGCGGGAATGGTGTCCTGGCCGTCGCCCCTGGCGAAGCGATAGGTGTTGTTGCCTTCGGCGCCATTGGTGTAGTCACTGCCGGGTCCACCCTCGATGGTGTCATCGCCGAGGCTGCCATGGATCGTGTCATTGCCTGTGCCACCGATCAGCAGATCGTTTCCGAGAGCGCCTGACAGGTAGTCATGGCCGCCCCGTCCCAGGATCGTGTCGTTGTCTTCCACGCCAAGCAGTGATTCATCCTTGTCGGTTCCCTGCATGGTCCGCTTGATCATGCTCTCCATTGTCCAGATGGTGCCATCTGAGAAGATCATTTCCCCTACGGGATTGCGGCGAATATTTTTGTGGTCGCCCTCAAAGACCGACATTGCTGAGATGCTGTCATTGCTGCCGAGAATGCTTAGCTTGATCGCATTGAATGCCCTGCTGATGAGCACGTCTGATGGCAGGATCGTGGCGTCGCAGATGATGCGGTTGATCGCTTCTGGAGACACGTCCAGCCGGGATATGATCTGATCCTGGCCGCCACCACGGCTGAAGCAGTAGTTGTTGTTGCCCATGTCGCCAGCCAGGGTGTCATCGCCGAGACCGCCGTCGAGGCTGTCATCACCTTGATCTCCGCAGAGGTAGTCATTGCCGCTGTCGCCCAGCAGGTAATCATCGCCTAGTTCGCCGTAGATGGTGTCGTTGCCGCCTCCGGCATTGATGCTCTCACTCTTGACGGTGCCAGTGATGATCTCGCCCGCACTGGTTCCCTGCAGCGACAGATCGGTCATTATCGCTTGATCCCAGATGGTGCCATCAGCGAATTGCAGGAAATCAAGCGGGTGGAGGTTGTTGTCGGGATCATTCCAATGGAAGTAGCCATAAACCGTCAGTTGATCTCCTCTACCAAGATTGATCTGCAGCTCCTCTCTCTGGCGCTGGATGCGGACATCGCTGGGCCGCAAGGAGCCCTGAAGCAGGATGGTGTTGATATTCAGCCGGTTGTTGTCGTCTCGGCCGTAGATGGAATCCTGGCCGTCGCCGGGGGCGAAACAGTAGAGATTGTGGCCTGATCCACCCAAGAGGATGTCGTTGCCGGGGCCACCGATCAGGGTGTCATCACCTTCGGATCCTGTGATTCTGTCGTCGCCACTACCGCCGATCAGGG
The DNA here is from genome assembly GCA_943324725.2 of Bordetella parapertussis. Classification (GTDB taxonomy): domain Bacteria; phylum Cyanobacteriota; class Cyanobacteriia; order PCC-6307; family Cyanobiaceae; genus Cyanobium. The sequence goes on from CALPMR020000099.1 coordinate 6,236, forward strand.
TGTCCTGGCCATCGCCTCCATTGAGCTCGTCGTTGCCCGAGTCACCGTCCAGAACGTCGTCGCCACCATGGGCGTAGAGCATGTCGTCCTGGCCTTTGCCCAGCATGACGTCGTTGCCCGTGCCTGCCGTCATGTGGTCGTTTCCTTCGCCGCCTTCGAGCAGCTCATTGGCGAATCCCCCCCGGCACCACTCGTTGACGTTGCTGTTGCGGATCTGTTCATCCATCACCAGGAGCCAGAGGCGCTGGCCCAGCGGGCTCTCAGAGTTGAGCGCCATCGAGCGGAATGTGGCCATCAGATCGCTGCCCGTCGCCGGCAGGCTGCGTATCGCCCTTCCCAGGCGAAGCAGCAGCTGATCGCTGGGCTGCTCGCCGTAGTGGCGTAGCAGAGCATGGATCACCCCCATCCCATCCCAGTGGAAGCCGAGGTTCTGCGGATCCAGGTGCAGCAGCTCAGGGCTCAGCACCGTTGGCAGCAGCTCCCAGGCCTCGAGCACGTTGCCCACCAGGTCACAGAGCTTTGAGAAGGTCTGGCCGATCACCATGCCGGCGATGTCCACCTGGATCCCCTGGCCATCGCGGTAGGGGCTGCCCAGCAATGCTTCCATCGCATTCAGGTCGCGGAGGTCGTCGAGGCCCCTCCCTCCCGCAGTCGGCATGTCGTAGACGCCGGTCCAGCGATAGATCAGTGGTCGGATCAGGTTGGGACGCTGCTCCGCTGAGGCCAGTTGCCATTGCTCCACCAGCTGGCGCAATTGGCCCGTGGTCTCACGCTGCATGGCCTGGTGCAGGCTCGGGACCTTGCCCATGCCGCCGATGTTCGGCAGCCGAGCGATCTGCGGATCAATGGTGAGCGGGGCGAGGTCGAGGCTCTGGACCCGATCGACCCGGAACCAGACATCCACAAGCGAACGTCTCTCCCCCTGGCTGGTGCGATAGCTGCCCAGTTGTCGATGCTGGTTGCCCTGTTCATCGACCGTGTCGGCGTTGTCGTAGGCGAGATCCAGGCTGGCGATGCCCGCGTCGGTGAGTGAGCTCAACTCACCGGCTTCGACACTGCCGTTGGCGTTGCGATCCCGCCAGAGCTGCAGGCGAGTCCAATCGGCATCGTCGCAGTCGATGCGTCCATCGCCATTGCGATCAAATTCCCTGAGAGCCTCAAAGCCGTTGGCGGCGAGGCTGCCGTTGGCCAGTCGGGTCTGGCTGCCGAACAACTCACTTCCCTTGTCGATCGTCTGATTGCCATCGCGATCGCACACCAACAGGCCATCGTCGGGGGCCACCCAGCCGCTGTGTTCGGCGAATTGATTGCCGTCGTGGTCGAAATGAAGCATCAATTTTTCCAGGCCCAGTGTTTCGATGCCATCACCATCGAGATCCAGCACCAGGGGGCAGGAATAGGAGCCGGCCTGATCCAGACCGTTCTGGATCAGATAGCAGATCGCCTTCAGGTCGGGTGTACCTGGCAACGGCTCGACGCTCTGAGGGCTCAGGCCGATGAAGTGGCCGGGGTTGGCCAGCACCCAGTTCATCAGGATCGACCTATCGGGGTCGACCTCAGAGAGCTTCTGGATCAGGTGCTGGATCAAACCAAGGCTTTCCTGCCGCAGTGTCGAGATCAGGGGCTCGGCGATGCTTCCCTCTTTGAACAGTAATTCGATCGAATTCAGAATTCCGCCAATTAGGGAGAACTGGTAGTCGGGCGTACTCTTGTAATCCTTCATCAGCCGATCGAGTTGCATCGCGGCCAGTGGGAGGGACCAGTCGTATTGGGAGACTCTCCAGTGCAGGGCTATGGTGCCTAGAAGCAGGCCCAAATCTGATATCAGTCGTGGGCTGGTTGAGGGGTTCTCTACCGTCAGTAACAGTCCAATCCATTGTGGTAATTGTTCCCACAACGTCTTGGGGTCGTTGGTGTGGTTGCTCCAGCTGAGGAGCGAAGCGGCGATGCGCTGGGAGGAGTCGGCAATCGGCAAGTATGCGGGCGGCTTGAAATTGCCAGTGCCTGCCTCCAGCCCCTGCAGAAGTTCCTCTTTCATGTGGGCTGCCAGGGGGTCTGCAATCTGTCGGATGGGATCATGCAGCTCGATGCAGTCGCCCCCGACGTGGCCCCTGCCGAGGCGAGAGACAAGGTCGTCGCCGCGGTAGTAGTGGGCGGCCTGAAGATTGTTGACCTTGATGGGGTCGTAGTTGCGGAATTCGCGCAGAGCCCATTCACCGCCGAGGGCGTTCCAGGTCGTGAGGCTGACTTTGCTTGCGTTGAGGCTCTGGTTGTCCGCCAGGAGGTCGTATGCCGCGAATTGGGCCAGGGCGCCGCCCAGGCTGTGGCCGGTGATGTCGACGTGGCTGGCTTTCAATAGGAGATCTTTAAGTACATTTTGAATATCGTCGTCGCTGTTCTCGTACTGGGGCCAACCCTTGTGGACGTCGGTGTTGAAGTCTGCTAGGGTCTGTTCCGTGCCGCGGAAGGCGACGATGTACTCTTCGGCGCCGATTTTGCGGTAGACAGTGGCATAGAGGCCGGCTTTGTTGGTGATTGTCTGGCCGGTGCTGTTGTAGCCCTCAGGAGGTGTGTCGCCATAGGCCGCAAAAGCGGCATCCAGCAAGACGCGGGGATCCGTGGCCATCGGTCAATGGTTGATAAGAGGTTTTTGATTAATTAACTCGGCCGGAAACAGCCTCAGCGGCCTGTTTGTTTGGCGCAGAGATTCACCACCACCAGGATTCGGCCCCCTTCGCGGGGCAGGGAGCGCTGGTCGAGGTATTCCTGAAATGCGTAGGCCAGCTGGCAGCCATCAGCTGACAGGGCAGGCTCGCTGACGAAGCCCGTCTCCAGCCGCTCGTAGCGGCCGTCGGGCTGCACCAGATAGGCGCCGGCGTTTCCGGGGGATCCGTTCGGTGCAAAGCCTGCGGTGGTGATCACGAGGCCGTTGCGGGCCTTGAGGAACAGGATGTCGCCCCCGCGGGTGTTCACCCAGGGGCCCGCCGGTACGTTGACGGCATGGCCCCGGTGCTGTTCGTCGAGATGCCAGAGGGTCAGGCGATTGGTCTGCAGCCAGCGTTCGCGCTCCTCGGGACTGAGATTGATGTCGTAGAGCAAATACCCTGGCTGGGGACGCCAATCTGTAATTGCGGGTAAAATAGGTAAATCGACTTTTATGCCTGTCTCCTGGTGGTTTGCTAGATTGTTTTCTAGTCTGGTGACCGCATACTCTTCGACAGATCTGTCAAGTGGACCGAAGTCAAGGTAGCCATGCCCTGGTCGGAGTTCTTCCCAGAAATGGCCAATAAGCGGCTCGGGTGTTGGGTGC
>CALPMR020000100.1 GCA_943324725.2 Bordetella parapertussis
AAACCGAGGCTTGAAGGGAGTGGCGCTGGTGGCTGGGCCACTGCCAGGCAGGGCGCCCGGCGGCCGGCGGCCGGGCGGGCCCCCACTGGCCGCGCCGGTCTTCACCGGCGCCGGCGGTTCGTAGACCGGCCGTGGCGCCTGGCCCGAGGAGCTGGCGGCAGCAGGGCTGGCTGGAATGCCCAGGTCGCGGGCGATGGAGGCGCCGAGCTGCTGAAACTGCTCCTGGGTGATCAGGCCCTGCTCCAGCAGGGCAGTCCCGAGGGCGAGTTTGCTGCGCTGCTCCTGCAGCGCCGAAAGGCGGCCGCAGCCATTCACCGAACTGCCGCCGAAGGGAATGGTGAGCATCAAGCCACCGCCGAGCTGGGAGGACGTGGCACTGCTGCTGGAATCGCCACTGCTGGCCTGGGCACTGGTGCTGGGATTGGCGCTGAGGCCTGCCACGCTGAAGCTGGGCCGGGCCCCCTGGCTGTAGCGACAGCGCACGTTGTCTTCGGTTTCGATCTCAATGGTGGGGCCGTTGGTATCCCGAAAGCCGGGCCACACCTGAAGCTGCTGAGCGGAGGCAGGATGAGTTGCCAGGGTCAGACCAAGGGCCGGAACCAGACAGACCACGAACAGCCCTTCGCAGCAACGCAGGCGCAGGCCCGAGCGGATGGCCATGGCCGAATCAGGGAGCGACGGAATAACGCTTGCAGGCCCGCACTCGCATGGAGAGCTGGCCGATGGCGCCGGTGGTGTTCAAGGCCTTGGCCTCACTTTTGCTGATCGAAACAGCGCAGACGGCCCAGAGGGAATCGGGGTTGAAGCGGATGAAAGCCTGGCGGGGGCGGTTGCGGCCCACGGTGAGCTGCTCGGGGTTGGCGGTAAAACTGCCTGGGCCGAGCTCAACCCCTTCTTTGTTGATGCCCACGATCTGGAAGATGGTGTTGGCATCAGGGTTGTTCACCGTGATTCGGGCCTGGGAGCCCAGGGGCGGCTTGGCGAACCAAACCGCCACCGCCAGCAGAGAAGGAAGGACAAACATCAGAGAAGAGGTCGAGCCCCATGCTGGAGACAGAACTGATCAGTGTTGACTATTAGTTGCTGATGCAAGTAAGAGTGGTAGTCAATTCGTAATTGCCGGCCGCCAGAACACCCGTATTGGATGCGACACTAACACTTGTCGGGGTTTTTCCGTCGGACAGGAACTCTTCAACTTCCAGCTTACCACCGGATAAAGTAGTTGCCGCCAGCTCACCACGTGAAGACGCGAGCAGTACTTTTGCCGACACACCGCGCTCCATTGCAAGCGCTGGAGCTTTTAGTGAAACCGTGTCCAATACAAAGGCTGCCGGACCGCTGGCTTGCATAACCGTAGCGCCAGTGGCACTCAAGTCGTTTGGACCTGACATCCCTAAGGGCAGTGATGTGCCAGTCACGAAGCAAGCACTGGGAACTTCACCCTTGGCATCAATAGTGGTCTTGGATTCAGCCGCTTTGACAGCTGTTGTCGCCGCAGCGATCAAACAAGCACTGCAGCCAATCGACAGAAGCAGAGAGCATTTCATGAGTGGTGACTCGAGAAAAGGTGAGGACGAACTCACTTTCATTCACCCTCCTGGAGGCGTAAAGGGTCCGGCGACCCCTATCTCCCTCAGTTGGACGAGGCGAGCATCAGCTTTTGTAGTGGTTACTACAAATTGAGGCAGGAGCCCCTCGTGCAAAGGGGGTGCCCCAGGTTGCGGAGAGTCGCATCAGCCCTGCTCCGATAGCTGCAGCCAGCTCATAACGAGCAACCTCCGGATGCCGCGGACAACGGCCATCAAGCCAGACCGGATTGAGCCAGAAGCGTTGCTGCCGAGCAGGTTGATGGTCAGAGCGCGCAGCCGGGGCAGCGCCCGGACTGCGTCGGGCACACTGTCGCGATGGGCGTCTTCCCCGAGCGGCAGATGCCGCAGCCAGTGCCCCTCGTTCTCGATCACCCAGTGCCGCCGGACCTGGAACCTGTTGCACATTTGCCCCCCCACGCAGCCTCTTCACAGGCGGCTCTCAATCTGCCCAAATGGCAATGACACCAAAGGATCCTGGCGAAAGAATGGGCCGCGAACACGCCCAGATCCTTCCGCCCCTGGATTCCTGAGCAGACCCGGCACTTGCCAACGTCGCCGGTGAACTGGCAGCACGGCGATCAACCGGTGCTCTTCCTGCTGGCGTTGCCGGCTGAGCTGGACCTTGAGATCATCCTGGCTCCATCACGCACAAGGAGCCGCCTGGCGAGAAGGTATTGGAGCCGCGGATGTCGACGACATCTGCGGCGATGCAGTTGGGATCAAAGTCAAGCTCAAGGCCTCCCAGTGCATCGCCACGATCCACGCGCCTGGGGTGAGCAGGCTGAACTCCTGGATGCCCAGGAAGATCCGGTGCTACGACAACAGCACCATCAACAGCGCCAAGCCATCCATTTCGCTGCTAAGCAGCATCTTTGACTCGGCGCCAGGCCCCAATCGGACTGCAGAAGATTCGATGCAATCAACAGGCCAATATCCCCTCTGATTGCGGCAGGCGATGCACCAGTGGCCTGCCACCACGGTCGCCGGCAGGCGCAACCTTCAGCGAAAACGGCTGCAGCACCTGGCCACAGATAACCCCAAAAGCCTTCGGCCAGTTTTAAGACAGTTTTCAAGTCGTCACAGGGAACGGCCGCCTCAAACCTGAAAAGCAGCCGACGAATCTCGGTGGCCCCCATTAGTGTCGTGACCAAATTCACGCCTTTTGGTTGGTGGAACATTTACCGCGCATGAGGCAAACGAGGCCCAACTTCTCGGCAGCGATTAATTGGCTGTTGACCAGTGAGATTCGGCTCAAGGTGGGCGTCGTGTCAAGCCAGCGCCTGATGCTGTTTGGGCTTTATCACCTTGTTTCTCAAAAGCGGTGTTTCGCCTTCATGGCCTCAAGCAAGCATGCAGCATTGGAGGGGATACAGCAACATCAGCCAGGCATCTTGATCATCACCCCTGACTTGGACCAAGCCGATTCAGGCTTGGAGGTGCTGGAGCAAGCTCATCAGTTAGAAAGAAATTTATGCAGCATCTTGATTGTAAATTCAAGCCGGCACGATCCCAATCTCGCCTTCAGGTCAAAAGCCAAGGCGGTGATCTGCGAAGAAGAGATCTTCACGCCCGGAGATCCCCAGGATCAGCTGATCATCTCCCTGGCCCAGGGCAAAAGCTATCGTTCGCCAGCCCTGAAAGCACTGATGGCCGACCAGAAGTTGGCACCTGTAGGCCGTACGGATTGCCCTCCCAGTTTGACAGGGCGCGAGCAGGCAGTGGCCGCCCTGCTGATGGAGGGTTGCAACGATCGACAGGTCGCCGATCGCCTCGGCATGGCTTACACAACCGTCCGTACCCACGGCCGCTCACTGCGGCAAAAATTCGGCGTCTCCAATCGCAGCCAACTGGTGCTCCAGTTGATCCACTTCGGCCTTGAGCCTCTGCAGAGAAGCCGCTGAAACGGCGTTCTCGCTGGCATCATCCCGTCTCAAGGCGAGGCAGAAACTGACACCGCCGCCGCCACTGGCCAGCACCGAACAGATCCAACCGCTGATCAGTCCCAGCTGCCGCCTGGCCACCAAGGTCGAGTCGCCGCAGGCGGTGGTCGAGACAATCGGGTGGGCCGGCAAGGCTGACCCCAGCATCAGCCCAGCCAGCAACAAGCTGAAGCCGCGTCATAACGACTCCAAGGCTGGTGGATCGAGTTTCAGACACGATCAGCAGAACCCAGATCGAGCAGGGCTCTCCAACCTGCCTCAAGCAGACCATCCATCAAAGCGCCTGCCAATCCCCCGGATGGGGCGCCAGATATTCCGGCGGCTCCCCTGCAGCAGCCTGCGGCGCCGTCAGCACCAGATCCAGGCTGAGCGAAAAACGGCTGTCATCGGGCTCCTCGTTCTCCAGCACGGCGTGATCGACGCTGGCCGGAAACAGCAGCAGCAGCCCCGCCCGCGGCGCCACATCGAACCAGGGGGCATTCCACTGCCCCGCGCCGACAGCATCGGGCCGGATCGGGCCATCGTGGCCGACAGCCAAGCCCGGCACGAGCTCATTAGCGCGGCAAGGCGGGTAAAAACGCAGGCAACCGCTGCGGCCGCTGCCGTCGCCATTGAGGTAATAGACAGCGCTGAGATGGGCATTGGGATGGTGGTGGCGGCCCACCACCTGGCCCGCTTCGCTCACCACCGGCCAGCAGCGCTGGAGATGCAGGGCCACCCGGCTGCGCTCGAAGCCCAGCCCTTCGAGGTAGACACCGGCATGACCAGTCAGGAGGCTGATCAGGGGCGCAAAGGTCGGATGGCGATGCAGTTGCCAGACACCATTGAGATCACCGGTCCAGGCGCAGCCGGGATCCGGGTTGGAATCCGCCTCCCCCTGAAACTGGCGGATCGCCTGCATCTGCAGGGCCGTATCGAGGGGATCGCTCGCCAGCTGCACCATCCCCAGAGCAAGCGGGAAAAGGGGCTGCAGCGTCAGGCAGGGCGCAGAGGGAACGGAAGGGACCATGACCAACGGGTGAACGGGGCCGCCCGGGGCGGGACGCTGGGAAGGGCCTAGATCATCCTGAGCGATCGGCCGGCTGGCCACCAACTCCGATCGATGCCCGGCTGAAAAAGATGGCGGCGGCAGCAGTAGAGCGTTGCTGAACCGGGAGCTCAAGGACCGAGGCGATAGTGACTCAGACAACGCTGCCGCTCGAGTGGCCACTCGAATTGCAGATCAATCGAAGTTGGCCGACCAGCGCGATGTCTGCTCTGCAGCGATGGATCGCTGGCGCGATCAACATGGCCCCGCAATAAAAAGCCCCCGAAAGCATCATGACTGCGACGTGTGCCGCAACAAGAAGCCTGCAGGAGCAAGGGAGGTCGACACACCCGGAAGGCGGCAAAGAAAGCCACCAACCAGGATTGCTTGATCCCGGCATCGGAGCCGGGTGTTGGATCACATCGCCGAAGAACCACCCACCACTTCCAGGATTTCCTGGGTGATGGCAGCCTGGCGGGCCTTGTTGTAATCCAGAGTCAACGATTTGGCCAAGGCCTTGGCGTTGTCACTGGCGTTGTTCATCGCCGTCATCCGGCTGGCCAGTTCACTGGCGGCGGCCTCCTGCAGGGAGCGCAACAGCTGATTGGACAGATACAGGGGCAGCAGGGCATTGAGCAGCTGGTCAGGGTCCTGCTCGAACACGAAGTCCGATTGCAGTGGCGGCTGCGTGCTGTCCACCTTGGCCACCTCAACCCCGAGACGACCCTCCCGGGTGATCAGGCGGAAGATCTCGTCCTCGGCCACGGCGATGCCCTGGGGATCCAGAGGCAACAGGGTCTGGACGACCGGCTTGGAACTCACCAGGTTGATGAACTTGGTGAAGATGATCTCGACCCGATCGGTGCTGCCGGAGAGGAACTGAGCCAGCACCTCATTGGCGATGCTGTTGGCCTCATCGGCCGTGGGCACCTGCTCGAGACCGGTGAAGGTGGCGCGGATCTTGTACTGGGAGGCGCGATTCTGGAAATAGGTGATCGCCTTGCGGCCCATCAACACCAGATCCACCTCATAGCCCTGGGCCTTGAGTTCGGCGAAGCGCTGCTCGGTGCGCTTGATGATGTTGGCGTTGTAGCCACCGCAGAGGCCGCGGTCGCCGGTCACCGACAGCAGGGTGATGGTGCCCACATCCCGCTGGGAGAGCAGGGGAGCATCGGCACCCTCGAAACCCATGCGGGTCTGCAGGTTCTGCAGCACGCGGGCGAGGCGATCGGCGAAGGGGCGGCTGCGCAACACCTGCTCCTGGGCACGGCGCACCTTGGCGGCCGCCACCAGGCGCATCGCCTCGGTGATCTTGCGAGTGTTCTTGACCGAACTGATCCGGTCGCGGATGTCCTTGAGATTGGCCATGGATCAGGTTCCTCAGGCTGCCGCGAGCATCGAGGAGGTGACCTCCTTGATGGCATCTTTGAGCATGGCCTCAGCCTCATCGCTGAGCTGCTTCTCGCTCATCACCTTGCTGATGAACTCAGGCTTGTTGCTCTTGAGGTACTCGCGCAGTTCACGGGCGAACAGCACCACCTGATCCACAGGCACATCGTCGATCAGACCCTTGACGCCCGCGTACACCACAGCCACCTGCTCGGCCAGGTTGAGGGGGCTGAACTGGGGCTGCTTGAGCAGCTCGCGCAGGCGCTTGCCACGGCCGAGCTGGGCCTGGGTGGCGGCATCGAGATCGGAGGCGAACTGGGAGAAGGCGGCCAGTTCATCGAACTGGGCCAGTTCCAGCTTCAAGGTGCCGGCGATTTTCTTGATGGCCTTGGTCTGGGCGGCACCGCCCACCCGGCTCACCGAAATCCCCACGTTGATGGCGGGGCGCAGGCCGGAGTTGAACAGGTCGGAGCTCAGGAACACCTGGCCATCGGTGATCGAGATCACGTTGGTGGGGATGTAGGCCGAGACGTCACCGGCCTGGGTCTCGATGATCGGCAGGGCCGTCATCGAACCTTTGCCCATGGCATCGGAAAGCTTGGCGGCCCGCTCGAGCAGGCGGCTGTGGCAGTAGAAGACGTCGCCGGGATAGGCCTCACGACCGGGAGGACGGCGCAGCAGCAGCGACATCTGGCGGTAAGCCTGGGCCTGCTTGGTGAGGTCGTCGTACACCACCAAGGTGGCTTTGCCCTTGTACATGAACGACTCGGCGATCGCCGCGCCGGTGTACGGAGCCAGGTATTGCAGCGCAGCGGCCTCGGAGGCGCTGGCGGCGACGACGACGGTGTAGTCGAGGGCGCCGCGCTCGCGCAGCACTTCGACCACGTTGGCGACCGACGCGGCCTTCTGGCCGATGGCGACATAAACGCAGACGACGTCCTCACCCTTCTGGTTGATGATCGTGTCGATTGCGATCGCCGTCTTGCCGGTCTGGCGGTCGCCGATGATCAGCTCCCGCTGGCCACGACCGATCGGGATCATCGCGTCGATGGCGGTGATGCCGGTCTGCATCGGCTCATGCACTGACTTGCGCTGGATGATTCCAGGCGCCATCGATTCGATCAGACGGGTTTCCGTCGTGGCGATCTCACCCTTGCCGTCGATCGGCTGGCCGAGGGCATTGATCACCCGACCAAGCATGGCGTCACCGACCGGGACAGCGGCGATCTTGCCGGTGGCCTTGACGGTGCTGCCTTCCTGGATGCCGCGGCCTTCGCCCATCAACACGGCGCCGACGTTGTCCTCCTCCAGGTTGAGGGCGATGCCCTCGGTGCCGTCCTCGAACTGGACGAGTTCGCCGGCCATCACCTGCTCCAGGCCGTAGACGCGGGCGATGCCGTCGCCGATCTGGAGCACGGTTCCGACGTTGCTGACCGAAACCGACTTGTCGTAGTCAGCGATCTGCTGCTTGAGAATGGCGCTGATCTCGTCGGGGCGGATGGAAACCATGGGTGGAAGTCCCCGGAAGGGGGAGGCGATGAAGGAGGGGGTGAGGGGAGAAAAGAGGAAGAGACGTCGCAGGGCAGTCCGCTACCGACGCTGGCGAGAGCGTTAACTCACCTTGGCCAGCTCCAGACCGAGCCGACGCACCTGCCCGGCAAGGCTGGCATCGATCACCTGGGAACCGACGCTGAGCACGAATCCGCCGATCAGAGCGGGATCCACCAGGAGGTTGATCTCCACCTTGTCGGTGCCCGCGACGGTCTTGAGCTTCTCGGTGATCAGAGCCTGTTGCTCTTCGCTGAGGGCCGTGGCGGAGGTCACCGTGGCCAGGGCAATGCCGTTCTGCTGGCGGAAGAGCTCCAGCACCCGCTCAAGCACGGCATCGAGGTAGCCGATCCGCTGGCGATCGGCGAGCAGTTTGAGCAGATTCAGAAAGGCAGGTGACACCTGCTCGCCGAACAGGCTCACCAATGCAGCCTTCTTGGCCACAACTTCCAGCACCGGGGAGGCCATCGCCGCCCGCAGTTCGGGAGATTGCTCCCAGATGGCCAGGACATCCCTGGCCTGGTCGATCACCAGGTCGGTGTCACCGTTGGCTTCGCTCACCTGGAGAAAGGCTTCAGCCCAGGGATTGGTGATGGTATTGAGCAGCGGCATCAGGCGTTCCCCAGGGATTGGATGGACTGGTCGATCAGCCGGGACTGGGTTGCCTGATCCAATTTTCCAGGCAGGGCCGCCAGGGCCTTCTCGATCGCAAGACGGGCTGCCTCGCGCCGCAACTGGGCGGTGACGCGAGCCGCCTCGGCATCAAGATTAGAAACCGAATCCTGTTTGATGCGGGCCATCTCTTCGACGGTGCGGCGCTCGCTGTCCAGCCGGATCGCCTGGGCGCGGCTGACGCCATCGGCGCGGATCTGCTCAGCTCTGGCCTGGGATTGGCTCAGGCCCTGCTGCACCTCGGCCAGGGAGGTGGCAGCGGCGGCAAGTCGATCTTCGGCGTCTTTGAGATCGGCGAGGATGGTGGCTCTGCGGCGCTCAAGGATGCCGCCGAGAAAGCCCTTGAGAAACCACACCAGTCCGGCGATCACGATCGCCAGATTGATGATGTTGGTGTCGAAAAGATTGAGATTGAGGCCGAACCCACCACCGTGGGAGCCCAGAAGCAAGGGGATGGCCATGGTCATGAAGCGGCAAGGAGGCGATCGACGATCAGATCGGCAAGTTGGTTCGCATCACCCTGGAGTTGGCCAAGGGCTGCGGTGCGCTGGGAATCGATCTCGCGGCGGGCCTGCTCCCGGCTGCTGTTGGAGTCAGCCTGGGCCAGAGCCAGGGCTTCCCGATACAGACGCTCGGATTCCTGCTCGGCCTCCACGATCAGCTTCTGGGACTGCTGACGAGCCTCCTTGAGCTGGGCGCGCAGATCAGCTTCAAGCCGCTCAGCCTGGGCGAGCTTGGCCTTGGCCTCGGCGCGACTAGTGGCGATGTAGCCCTCACGATCCTCGACGGCTTTACCGACGGGACGGAAGAACAGGGCGTTGAGAACGAAGGTGAGGATCACCACCTGCAACGCCATCAGCGGCAGGGTGGCGTCGAGGTCAAAGAGACCTCCCTCCTTAGCGCCTGCCTCGGCAAGCAGAAGCCAGCTGGTCATGGGACGGGTTGGCGTGCGGTGGTGCGGGAGTGAGTGAAGCGGTCAAAGGCGACTGGGGCGCTGAAGCGGGCCAAAGCCCGCAAAGGCGCAGAAACCGGACCGATTCAGATCGGATCCGGCTTCTGCGCCCCGCAACGCCTTCAGGCGAACGGGTTGGCGAACAGCAGCACCAGAGCGACCACCAGGCCGTAGATGTTGAGGTCCTCCATGAAGGACAGCGAGAGCAGCAGGGTGCCGCGGATCTTGCCTTCAGCTTCGGGCTGACGGGCAATACCTTCGACAGCGCCGCCGGCAGCGGTGCCCTGGCCGATGCCAGGACCGATGGCGCCGAGACCGACGGCAAGACCAGCAGCCACAACAGACGCGGCGGAAGTAAGCGAATCCATGGTGGGAAAGGGATGAGGGGCGCGATTGAAGCGCGAAACGAACCGAGGTTTGAA
>CALPMR020000101.1 GCA_943324725.2 Bordetella parapertussis
CCATCCATGCCGTTATCCGACCCGGTGACGGACCCTTGGACAGGTCCCGGGCCGTTCACCGAGCCCTCAGCGGCTTCCGGGCCCTGATCAGGGCCGTTCAAAGACGCTGGGCCGTTGCCTGAACCGTTGGCCGGTTCGGACGCGGGTGCTGGTTGCGGGTGCTGAAGGTCGGTGAGGGAATCACCGGCGCTGGCATCGCTGGAGGACTCGCTGGTCACGGGCGCATCGCTCGCTTCGGGCAACGACTCCCCGCTGGGGGAGGGGGGCACCGGAGTGGTGAGGGCAGCCTGCAACCGTCGTGGTTCCGACTGGGCGGTCGGAGGTTATCACGCAGGGTTACGGCACCGTTGTCGAAAGCCCTGGCTGCTGCCAGTCAGGGCCTCACCGGCAGCAGCAGTCCGGCGGCGATCAGTTGCCGGGCGCGGCCGAGCCGCTCGTCCCGGTCCATGGCGAGCGGCAGGGCGCCGAGGGGGGTGCCGGCGGGGGCCGCCTCAAAAGCCTGCAACAGCTCCAGCTCCGCCGCAGCGATCGAGAGCGGCTGGAGATCGGGGCCCATCAGGCTGGTGGACGGCCAGCCCCAGAGGCAGCGATTGCGCTCTCCGCCATGGGCCAGAAGCGCCCCATCCGTCCACTGCGGCGGCTCGATCACCCCCTTGCTGAGAAAGAATTCGAAGTGGCTGATGTCGGGATCGAGGGCCTCGACCAGGGCCCATTGCTGCCGCTTCGGCAGGGCCTGGGCCCGCTCCAGCAGCTCCCCCTGCAGCAGCCGCGCCGGATCCCACACCTCGGGGTTGGAGAAGCCGGCGAAGCTGAGATCTGCCTCTGCGACAAACCGCAGCAGGCGATCGAGGTCGTAGCTGGTTTCCTGCGGATGCAGGTACATGTCGGCGAAGTTGGCATCGGCGGCCGTATCCAGAGCCCAGCGCTGCTCGTGATGGCGCCGCAGCCGATTGGCCTCCGGCAGCTCCCGCAGCAACTGGCGTCCCAACCGCAGGCCCTCGTCCCCCATTCCCACGTCCAGCAGGGAGAGGGCACGCTGGCTGCGATGAATCTCCCAGCGACCGCCATCGGCGTACAGGAACAGATGAAGCACCCCACCGGGTCGCAGCTGACGGGAGAGGGCCCGCAGTCCCTCCTCAGGCTCGCGCAGGTGATGGAGCACCCCCACGGAGTTGATGTAGTCGAACTCGCCCTCCTCCTCCAGATTCAGCAGGCTGCGCTGCTCGATGCGCAGCTCCTGCACCTGACGGGCCGCCCCGGAACGGCGTGTGCGCTCCCGGGCCACCTCCAGCGTGCCGGCGCTGATGTCCACCGCCAGAACCGTGGAACCGGGATTGAGATGGCAGAGGTAATCGGTGCTCACCCCCGTGCCGCAGCCGGCATCGAGAATCCGCCAGGTCCGGCTCCCGGTGGGCGGCGCCGGCGGCAGGCTGCCGAGGGCCGCCGCCATGGCGCTGTCCACACACCAACGCCAGTTGTAACCCGGTGGCGGACCGTCCTGGAGAGGATCTCCGGGATAGGGGAAACGATCGTAAAAAGCGCTCACCACCGGCGTGGCGGCATCCCTGGGACTGGAGCTCATCGGCAAAAAGGTGGGCCGCTGGGCGAGCATTTCACGGCGGCGGGGTGCGGAGCGCCGAGGGCTGCAAACATTTGTTCATGGCCGGCCGGAGGGCAGGAGGGCCAGCCGTAACGTTCCGAAGCCCGGCTCGCTCTCGTTCATGACCGTGACCGCCAGCAGCGGCAGCGCCAGAGTCACCCCCCAGCGCTACGACACCCTGCCGCTTTCCAGCGTCCGTCAGGCGGAGCAGCAGGACCGCTTCCCCGACGGCGGCGAACTCGACGCCCTGACCACCTTTTTTCAAAGTGGCCAGATCAGGGTGACGGTGGCCCAGCGCCTGTCGGCCAATGCCGCTGCGATCGTGGCCAAGGCCGCCAATCGCATTTTCTCGGGCGGCACACCGCTCTCCTATCTCGACTCCCCTCTCCCCGGCGGCATCGGTGCCGCCGGGGTACCGCTCGCCGCTGACCAGGCAGCCTTCCAGCGCTCGGTGGAGACCTTCACCGGCGCCGTCGCCAGCCGCGGCAACCTGTTGAGCCGCCTGCTCGAAGGTGCCGGTGGCGACGCCGATGTGCGTGTGATCCTGCCCACCGGTTTCACCCCCATCAGCGTCGGTCGCTACGGCACCGAGCGGATGAAGAAGTCGATCCGTGACCTCGCCTGGTTCCTGCGCTACGTCAGCTACGCCATCGTCGCCGGCGACCCCAGCATCCTGGCCGTCAACACCCGCGGCCTGCGGGATGTGCTTGAGAAGGCCTGCTCCCTCGCCGCCACCAACGTGGCCCTGCAGGAGATGCGGGCCGCCGGCGCCGGCCTCTTCCAGGGCGAGCCCCAGGCCCGAAACCTGGTCATCGACTACTTCAACGTGCTGCTCAAGGAGCTGGAGGTGCCGACTCCCTCCAGCCGCACCCGGCTGGGCAGCCCAGTGAACCAGGGTCTGCAACTTCCCGCGATCTACGCCTTGGCGGCCGAGGGGGCCCAGCGCTTCATCATGCGCCGGCGGCTTTCCGGCAGCGAAAAGGCCGAGGTGATCAGAGCCGCCTACCGCCAGGTGTTTGAGCGCGACATCACCAAGGCCTACTCCCAGGTGGTCTGCCCCGTTGAGGCCACCCAGCTGCGCCAGGGTCAGCTGTCAATGCGCGAATTCATCCGCGCCCTCGGCCGCAGCAAGGAATACCAGCGTCAGTTCTACGGGCGCTTCTCCAACAGCCGCGTGGTTGAGCTGGCCTTCCGCCACTTCCTGGGTCGCGGCGTCAGCTCGATCGAGGAATTCCGCCAGTACTTCGCCATCGTCAGCAGCAAGGGGCTCGGCGGTCTGGTGGATGCCCTGGTCAACGGGCTGGAATATGCCCGTGCCTTCGGCGAAGAAACCGTTCCCTACCTGCGTGACCTCGGCGAAGAGGCCCAGGAAAGCGCCGGCTGGGGTTCAAACCGCAAGTTGTTCCGCTACAGCGCCCCCTTTGAAGGCGCCCCGCAGTACATCACCCTCTACGCCTCCTACCGGCAACCCTTCGCCGACCAGCATCCCTACGGCGGTGGCAACGACCCGATCGGGCTCAACTACGGCGCCATCTTCCCGTCCGGCACCGCCTCGGTGTCCACCCGGCCGGCGCCATTCAGCTACGACAGTCGTCGCATCCTGATCGGCAATGGCATGCGCCAGCCGGGCCAGATGGACAGCCCCCAGTTCCGCAAGTCCACCCCACGCCGGGTCGGCCCCAAGGTGCTGCGCCTCAAGCAGATCGCCACCGGCGGCAGTTCCGTGCCCCGACGTGGTGGCCAGCCCAGCATCCGCGGCACCGAATCGGCCACCCAGGCGGTGATCCGCGGCGTCTACGTCCAGATCCTGGGCACCACCGGCTATGCCGGCGAGCACAACACCGTTGAGGAGATCAAACTCGAAAACGGCAACATCAGCCTGCGGGAGTTCATCCGCCAGGTGGCTCGCTCCAAGGCCTTCCGTCGCCGCTACTGGAGTGGTCTCTACATCTGCAAGGCGATCGAGGTGATGCATCGCCGCATCCTGGGGCGCCCCACCTTCGGCCGCTGGGAGATCGACAGCTACTTCGACACCGCTGCCCGCAGCGGCTTCTATGGCGTCGTCGACGCCATGATCAACAGCCACGAGTACAACGAAACCTTCGGCGAGGACACCGTCCCCTACGAACGCTTCATCACCGCCAACGACCGCAACGCCCGCCAGGTTCCGGCCCTGCGTCGTCCCTTCAACGGCGCCGCCGTGGCCGATCTCACACCGGTCAGTCGACCGGATGTGCCGCGCCCACTGCAGTTGCGAACCGTCGCCGACACCGTGTCCCGCAACCTGCCCGATCGCAATCGCGTCATTCGGGGCAGCTGGACGGCCGCCATCAGCGGCGGCCAGAGCGGCGGCGGGGCCGCCGCCAGCATTGCTGGGCCCCAGAGCATCAAGCAGCCACCGCTGCCCACCCGCAGCTGGAGCCAACCGCGCTGGCAGCCAGGGGTGGCCACCTCGCTGCCGAGGCGAGCACCCGCTCCGGGCGCTCCCGCCCCACTGGCGCCAACCACGCTGCCGGGCAGCGGCAACTGGCGCGCCACCCAGACCAGTGGCTACGGGTCAACACTGGCGGAACAACCTGGTGCCGCCATGGCGAAGGCGCTGCGGCCGGGCTCTCCCCAGGGCCTGAAACGCCGCCAGAGCCTGGGACGCCCCGTCCAGCTGCCCAGCACCCCCAGCGCCAGCCAGCTGAGCGAGGCGATCGAAGCGAGCTATCGCCAACTGCTCAATCGCACGCCACTGGCGGCCGAGCGGCTCGGCGATGCCGAATCCCAGTTCCGCAACGGTGTGTTGACCGTGGCTGATTTCGTCGGCCAGATCGCGCTCAGCGACCTGTTCCAGCAACGCATCCAACGCATGGCACCACTGCGGGGTGCCTCGGCGGTCTATCTCGCCCTGCTTGGTCGCGCCGCCCAGCCTGCGGAGGTGAGTCGCTTCCTCGCCACCCGCTCCAGCCAAGGCCAGAGGGCGGCCCTTGAAGCCGTGCTCTCGAGTTCGGACTACGCCCGCAGCTTCGGCCGCGACACCGTGCCCTATCTCACGGGGTTGAACACCGCCGACGGCCTGCCCTTGAGCACGGTGAATCGCACAGCCAACCTCTACGGTGGCAATGCAGGCCTCAATCCGCCGCTGAGCGGAGCCATCTGAGACCGCGGCCGCCAGGGGCGGATCCGGCCCCAGAGGCCTGAACGCCGAGCAGGCAAGCAACCGCTGACAGCAACCTCCTGGGGCCAAACTCCGGGGGGTTGCTTTATGCATTCTTCTGTTGATTTCAAGAACCGATCCATCGCCAAGATTGGGCGAATGTTCGCGTTCTTGGACCTGGAGCAGCAGCAGAAAGTGATTAACAATTGCTGCGGCTGGCTGCTGTCACCAACTGGCAGCAGAACCTTTGCGGCCCAAGGGATCTCAACCACAATTCAGCCGTGAAGATCTGTTACCGGCACCCGGGCCCCAGAGGAGCGTTGCCACAGAATGATTCGGTGGTCGACTTTGTTGGCCACAACCCTTACCCACCGGATACCGGCCTCCTTCAACGGCGGCCGCTTGTTTCGAGGCAGAACTGCATGAGCATCGTCTCCAACTCGATCATCAACGCGGACGCCGAAGCCCGCTACCTCAGCCCTGGCGAACTCGACCAGATCAAGTCGTTTGTGGCTAGTGGTCAGCGTCGCCTCCGCGTCGCCCAAGTCCTGGCAGAAAGCCGCGAGCGCATCGTCAAGCAGGCCGGTGGCCAGCTTTTCCAGAAGCGCCCTGATGTCATCTCACCCGGAGGCAATGCCTACGGTGAAGAGATGACAGCGAGCTGCCTGCGGGACATGGATTACTACCTGCGCTTGGTCACCTACGGCGTTGTCGCCGGCGACGTGACTCCGATCGAAGAGATCGGCATCATCGGCGCGCGGGAAATGTACCGAGCCCTTGGCACTCCCCTGGAAGCGATGGCGGAAGCCGTGCGCGAAATGAAGTCGGTGGCCACCGGCATCCTCACCGGCAGCGATGCCGAGGAAGCCGGTTTCTACTTCGACTACGTCGTCGGCGCCCTCTCCTGAGGTCTCTTCCCTCCCCGTTCATCGCCACTCCTCTCAGGATCCATGCAAGACGCCATCACCAACGTCATCAACCAGTCCGACGTCCAAGGTCTTTACCTTGACGGCGGCTCCATCGGCAGGCTTGAGCAGTACTTCGCCAGTGGCGAGCTGCGCGTCCGTGCTGCCGCCACCATCAGCGCCAACGCTTCGGCCATCATCAAAGAAGCCGTCGCCAAAGCGCTGCTGTACTCGGACATCACCCGTCCGGGCGGCAACATGTACACCACCCGTCGCTATGCAGCTTGCATCCGCGACCTGGATTACTACCTGCGCTACGCCACCTACGCCATGCTGGCTGGTGACACCTCGATCCTCGACGAGCGCGTTCTGAACGGCCTCAAGGAGACCTACAACTCCCTCGGCGTGCCCATCGGCGCCACCGTTCAGTCAATCCAGGCCATGAAGGAATCCACCGCCTCCCTGGTCGGCCCCGATGCCGGTCGTGAGATGGGCGTCTACTTCGACTACATCAGCTCGGGCCTCGCCTGATCCCTGCACAGTCGTCCCGAAGCGGAGCCCCCCATGCGCCTGTTCAAGATCACAGCCTGCATTCCCTGCCCTGAAAAGGCAAGAAGCCAGCGTGAATTGCAAAACACCTACTTCACCAAGTGGGTGCCCTATTCCAGCTGGTTCGCGGAACAGCAGCGCATCATGAAGCAGGGTGGCAAGATCCTGAAAGTGGAGTTGGTCGCCGGACGCCGCCAGCAAAGCTGCGGCAACTGAAGGCCAGCCTGAGCAGCTGTTCCTCCTGGGTGCAGCTGTCCCTTCTACCCAAATCAGGGCTCTGAACCCTTGATCTCGCTTTGATCGCCTGATCTGGTTTGCAGTCCATCAATCACGGGGATTGGCATCTGAATCCGGTCCAGATCCAGATCCGTTCCTTCACCCTTTGATCGTTCTTCTCCCACTCAAGGGCTGGACATCCTGACAACGTCGCTTTGGCGTCTTGTGCAGGTTCCGTGGCCCAGGCTCGCCATCAGCTGATGGACGAGGTGACCCAGGTCTTTCCGCAGGAAGGCCTGGGTTTCGGTTTTGCGACGCACCGGCACTGGCCGCTCGCCGCCCCATCCCTGAGCCACCCAGCTCACACACCGGCTGGCTGCGCGAACAGCCCATGGCAGCCCTCTCTGCACCGCCGCTGCGATCCATGGGCGAACGGGCTGACGGCCCTGGAGGCGCAGGCTGAGCCGGGCGAGCTCAAGCCCCTGTTCAACACTGCGGCCTCGGGCCAAGCCTCAGCCGTTCCCGGGGCTGATCCCAACGGTGCTTGACTCGAAGCATGGGACACCTGGCCAATGCTGCGCGCAAAGACCCGGCTCGCCCCCAACCAATGGCCAACGCTGCCTGGGCCGGTCTCGCTGATCTCCTGACTCCAGATCAATTGATTGCTCGAGATCGATTGCAGCACTTGCAGTTTGGGCGAATCGGTACGCCAGGATCGATTCACTGCTGTCTCAGTTGGATGCGGCGCTGAGTTGTCCTGGCGGTGGAAAGAGCCTCGATTTGTCACCAAGCAACCAGGGGCGACTGCCTTCTGGGCCTGAGGATCTGAGCCGGTCAACCGTTGCGGACTCAGAGTGGTGACGGCTCCAGGTGACACCACTGCTTGCGAGCCAGTCGATCAAGCCTGAGCAGTCGGGCCGGCGGGGCTGCTCGTCTGGTCCAGACTGCTCGATCAAGTCCGGGGCCGTTTCTTTCTGCTCCCAGGACTCGACAAGTCCAGCCCATTCACGGCTCAATGGGCCATTGGCGATCTTCGTGGCCCCAGCCTTGACCCAGACCTCTTCTCGATCGCCCGGCCGCAATGCCGACCAGGACTCCAGTCCCAGACCAGCAGGCCAGGGCCTGTTACCCCTTCCCTGGGATCACTGGCCCGCCGAAGCCAGGCTGCTGATCAGCCTGGTGGCGCTCTGGAGCATTGTTGGCCTGCTGATCCTCACCTCCGCCAGCTGGTTCGTCGCCGACCGGGAGATGGGTGATGCGGCCTACTACCTCAAGCGTCAGGCGCTCTGGCTGCTGGCCAGCTGGGGCCTGTTGCTGCTGGCCATCCGCACCAGCCTGCGCCGCTGGCTGCACATGGCGGGAACGGCTCTGGTGATCTCAGCGGTGCTGATCGCCGCCACCCTGGTGATCGGCAGCACCGTGAACGGCGCCAGCCGCTGGCTGGTGCTGGGACCGATTCAGATCCAGCCCACCGAACTGGTGAAACCGTTCGTGGTGCTGCAGGGAGCCGTGCTGTTCTCCCACTGGCGCCGCATCGGCAATGACCAGAAATTGCTCTGGCTGGCCATCTTCGGCGGTGTGATCCTGCTGATCCTCAAACAGCCCAACCTCAGCACCGCGGCCCTGATGGGGCTGTTGCTCTGGTTGATGGCCCTGGCCGGCGGCATCTCCCTCCCCCTGTTGATCGGAGCGGCGGGGGCCGGAGGACTGCTCGGAAGCGCCAGCATCATGATCAACACCTACCAGCGACTGCGGGTCACCTCCTTTCTCAATCCCTGGCGTGACGCCCAGGGCGATGGCTATCAGCTGGTGCAGAGCCTGCTGGCGATCGGTTCAGGCGGCATTCTCGGTGAGGGCTTTGGTCTCTCAACCCAGAAATTGCAGTATCTGCCGATCCAGACCACCGACTTCATCTTCGCGGTGTTTGCCGAGGAGTTCGGCTACGTCGGTTCGGTGATGCTGCTGCTGTTTCTGTTGATCTTCGGCTTCGTCGGACTGAGGGTGGCCCTCAGCTGCCGCAGCAACCAACATCGCCTGGTGGCCATCGGCTGCACCACCCTGCTGGTCGGCCAGTCGATCCTCAACATCGCCGTGGCCAGCGGCGCCATGCCCACCACCGGCCTGCCGCTGCCGATGATCAGCTACGGCGGCAACTCCCTGCTCAGCAGCCTGTTGATCGCCGGCCTGCTGATCCGCTGCTCCCTCGAAACCACAGGGCTGGAACCCACCCGGCCGCGCCGGCGGCGCCAGCCACCTGCCCCGATAGGCTGACCCCAACGGCCTTTATCGTTCGGCCATGACCAGCCTCGCGCTGCTGCTCGCCGACTGGGCCCGCAGCAGCGAACATCTGCTGCAGAGTTCCCTTGCCCATCCTGGACCGCTCACCCTGGCTGCGGTCTTCGCCGGTGGTGTGCTGACCAGTCTTGGCCCCTGTTCGCTTTCCTTGTTGCCCGTGACCCTGGCCTATCTGGCCGGCTTCGCTGCCGATGGCCCCAGGGCCCAGTCCCAGCCGGTCATCCCACGCCAGCCACCCTGGCAGCGCAGCATCAGTTTCGCCGCAGGCATCGTCCTGGCCTTGGTCGTCCTGGGTCTGGCCAGTGGTCTGCTGGGTCGCCTCTATGGCAGCCTGCCCAGCCAGATCCCGCTGCTGGTGGCGGTGGTGGCAGTGGTGATGGGTCTGAATCTGCTGGGCCTGCTGCGCTTCCCCCTCCCGGCCGGCCCCGATCCCGAAGTGTGGCGCCGCCGGGTGCCGGCACCGCTGGCTCCCCTGGCCGCCGGACTCGCCTTCGGTCTGGCGGCCACCCCTTGCACCACGCCGGTGCTGGCTGTTCTCCTGGCCTGGATGGCCCAGAACGGCAGCCCCCTACAGGGCATGGTGCTGCTCACCTGCTTCGGCGCCGGTCAGGTGTTGCCTCTGCTGCTGGCCGGCACCGCCGCAGCCAGCCTCCCCGACCTGCTGCGGCTGCGCCGAGTGGGTCAGTGGATCCCGCCGATCAGCGGCGTGGTGCTGCTGACTACCGGCGGTCTCACCCTGCTCTCCCAGCTGCCATGACGGTGGCCCCCTCCACGAGCGCCTGGCGCCGGCTGCAGCGCTGGATCGGCTGGCTGGCCGACCTGCGCCTGGCC
>CALPMR020000102.1 GCA_943324725.2 Bordetella parapertussis
AGCTCCCAGAGCAGCGGTTCGAGCATGCCCATGCCGTAGTGCTCCAGGTACTTGGGCAGGTGGGTGTGGTAGCTGGCCACCAGGGGCAGACCGCGGGTCCTGGCCAGCCAGATGCCCCCCAGGCCCAGGACAGCGGGATTCACGACGTGCACCAGGTCGGGAGCGAACCCCTCCAAGGCCTCCGACACCGCCGGCCGGGGCAGGGCCAGCTTCAGCTCCGGGTACAGGGGCAGCGGCATGGCCGGCACACCCACCACCCGGGCGCCGCAGTACTGGGCCGGTGCCCCCTCCGGGCAGAAGATCAGCACCTCGTCCCCGGCCGCCACGAGATGCTCCACCGTCTTGGTGAGTCGCGTGACGATGCCATCGACCTTCGGCAGGAAGGTTTCGGTGAAAAAAGCGATCTTCACGCGTCCAATCCCCGGCTCACACTGGCGATTGGATCGCCTGGGCCTGACGGCTGGTCCAGGCGGATATGCAGGGGATGCGGGAGCGGTCGCAGCGGTCGGCCCAGCGCCGGGCCACATCCACCACTTCAGCCAGCAGGCCGTCATCGAGGGTGGTGGGCCGCAGGCCCAGCTCGATGAAGCAGCGGTTGTCGACGATCAGATCGTTTTCGATCGCCTCCTTGCGGGGATTGGGCAGGTGGTTGATCTCAGCGCCGGTGAGATCCGCCACCTTGCGGGCCAGTTCGCCCACCTGGTGGCTTTCGGTCATCTGGTTGAAGATCTTCACCTTTTCGCCGTGGCTGGGGGGGTGCTCCAGGGCGAGCTGCACGCAGCGCACCGAATCGCGGATGTGAATGAAGGCCCGGGTCTGGCCGCCGGTGCCATGGACAGTGAGGGGATAGCCGATCGCCGCCTGCATCAGGAAGCGATTGAGCACCGTGCCGTAGTCGCCGTCGTAATCGAAGCGATTGGTGAGTCGGGGATCTTTCTCGGTGAGGGCGGTGTTCGTGCCCCAGACGATGCCCTGGTGCAGATCGGTGACCCGGATGGCGTCGTTCTTGTTGTAGTAAAAGAACAGCAGCTGATCGAGCGTCTTGGTCATGTGGTAGACGCTGCCGGGATCCGTGGGGTGCAGGATCTTCTCGGTGAAGCGACTGCCATCCGGCTGGGGCACCTCGACGGTGAGATAGCCCTCAGGAATCGTGGCGCCCCGGTGGGAGCCGTAGCCGTAGACCCCCATGGTGCCCAGGTGCACGATGTGCACGTCCAGGCCGCTTTCGACGATCGCCGCCAGCAGGTTGTGGGTGCCGTTGACGTTGTTGTCGACGGTGTAGCGCTTGGTGGCGCTGTTCTTCATCGAGTAGGGGGCAGCCCGCTGTTCGGCGAAATGGACCACGCACTCGGGCCGCTCGCTGCGCAGCAGTTCCAGCAGCCGGTCGTACTCCTGGGCGATGTCGAGCAGCACGAAGCGCATGGCGCGGCCACCGACCTGCTCCCAGGCCCGCAGGCGGTCCTGCATCGTGGCGATCGGGGTGAGCGACTCCACCCCGAGGTCAATGTCGATCTTGCGCCGGCTGAGGTTGTCGACGATGACGACATCGTGGCCGGCATCGGCAAGGTTCACCGCACAGGGCCAACCGCAGAACCCGTCACCGCCGAGAACGAGAACCTTCACCCCAGTCTCCTGAACGAGCAGTTGCTCAGCCGCGTCAAGCTACTACAAGCCTTTGGCGGGACCGCTGCGTTGAGGCGTCGATTCAGCTGATGCCTGCGGCCACAGCCACCAGCAGCAGCACCAGCACCAGTCCGCCGATCAGCAGCAACCGGTTGGTCCTGCGGCCTTCGCCCGCCTCGATCAGCACCATGCGGGGCTCCTTGGCAAAGGCATTGAGCTTGCCGCCGTCTTCTTCGGTGACCTGCATGGAAGGAGCTCCGTGGGTCGGGTCACGTTATGGAGCACCTGCGGAGGTGGACCCACTCCGGCAAGGTTCGTCACACAGCGGCCCCAGCCGCAGGGTTCAGGCGCCGATGCGTCCCTGTCGGGGTGAACTGGCACTGGCGTCGGCCCGGATCGGCAGCCGGCCGGCCCGAAAGGCGCTGCGGCCAGCCACGGTGGCCAGGGCCATGGCGCCGGCCATGGCGGCGGGATCTCCCGCCAGGGCAATGGCGCTGTTGATCAGCAGGGCATCGGCTCCCATTTCCATCGCCTGGGCCGCTTCGCTGGGGACGCCGATGCCCGCATCCACGACCACGGGCACACGGGCCTCCGCGATGATCAGGGCGATGTTGGCGGCATTGCGGATCCCCTGTCCTGAACCGATCGGCGAGCCCAGGGGCATCACCGTGGCGCAACCGACTTCCTCCAGCCGTTTGGCGAGCAGGGGATCGGCATTGATGTACGGCAGGACGGTGAAGCCTTCCCTGACCAGTTGTTCAGCCGCTTCGAGCGTGCCGAACGGATCGGGCAGCAGATGGCGGGTGTCGGGGATCACCTCCAGCTTGACGAAATTGTTGTCTTCCTGGCCCGCCAGCCTGGCCAGTTCCCGGCCCAGGCGGGCCACCCGGATCGCCTCCTCCGCCGTGGCGCAGCCGGCCGTGTTGGGCAGCATCCAGATGCGCCGCCAGTCGATCGCCTCCATCAGGCCCCCATGGCCCGCCGCCTGGCTCTGCACGCGCCGCACGGCCACGGTGACGATCTCGCAGGCACTGGCGGCCAGGCTGGCCTGCATCACGGCCAGGGAGGGGTACTTGCCGGTGCCCGTCATCAGGCGGCTGTGGAAGCGGCGACCGCCGATCACCAGGCAGTCCTCGGCGTCGGGGGCTGAAGGGGTCGGGCTGTCCGGTTGCAGGTTGCCGGATTGGTGGGGTTCTGGGGCAGGGCCGGCCGCGATCGGATCATGGGGGCCGCCGCCGGCGCTCGACGGGACTGTGGCTGGGGCGGAATCGGCCACGGATGGATGCGGCAATGGTCGTCTCGCCCCTAGTCTGCGCTGCGGACCTGCGATCGGACGTCATGCCGCTGCCCCTGCTGCTTGCGGTGAGCCCGCTGCCCAGCGAAGCCTTCACGCCCTACACCCCGCCGGCAGCCTCCGAGAGTGCCGATGTGCTGTTCGGTACCGGTCCGGTCGAGACGTTCGATGCCGTTGGTCGCGCCGAGTTGATCGCCCGCGAGTTGCCCCGCCTCTGGCGTGGTGTCTACCGCTCCTATGAGGGGGCAGCGGCGTTGCCGGTGGAGCTGCGCATCGCTTCGGCCACGTCGATGGGACAGATGGTGGACATCCGCGGCAGCCTCTCGGTCGGCGGCGTCGAGTCCCCGGTGCAGGGCAATCTCAACGCCAAATCCGATCAGCTGGATCTGCTGTTGCTGGGCGACAAGCTCGGTGGCGATCTGGAGCCCGGTGGTCAGATGCTCGGCCTGCAGGGTTTTCCCCTGATCACCTGGCAACCACCGAGGCTCACCAGCATCGGTGGCCGCCTGCTCCTGTCACCCCAGGCCGACTCAGCTCCAGTTCAGCCCGCCTCGGCGCCCGCGATCCGCGGTCTCTGGTGAGTGTCCTGGAGCGTGGCCTCGCGCCGTTCTGAGCGCTTCTGGCAGCAGGCCTGGGTCGGACTGGGACTGGACTGGTACGAGCCGGTCCTATGTCCGGATCTGGAAACGGCCCAGGCGCCAGTGTGATTGCCGCCAGTTCGCGGCCTCCAGCCGGACCTCTGCCGGCTGCCGGCTGCCGCGCGCCGAGCACACCGTGAGCCGATCGAATCTCACCAGGCGGTCCAGATCCCCGGGTTGGTCAGCCGATGGGCTGACCGCAACAGGCTGCTGGCCAGAGGCTGCTGGCCGTCAGAGTTGTTGATCGCCGCTGGATCGCTGCATCCAGAGTGCGCCGACAACAGTCCCGCCGCTCGGCCTCTCCAGCGTTGCTGATGTCCTGAAGGGCCTTGCTGTGGCCGCGTTCGAAGTGAATTCGCTTTGAACCTCTGGACGGCCCAAGTCCGCTCCGTGGCGGCGCGTGATGCCAAAGGCTTGCCGTGCAGCAACCACGTGAGTCGGTTCCGCTCAGGAGGGCTCAGGACGCCTTGTCATCACTGGATTTTTTGCCGCCGATGCCACGGGCCCGGCCATTCACTTGGCCGCTGCCGCCGTTGCCAGAGCCGTCTCCTTGAATGACACCACTGCGTCGATCGAGGGTTCTGAGCCGCTTGCGGGCCGTTTTGTTGTCGGGTTCGAGCTCCAGGGCCTGCTCGTAGCTGGCTCTGGCCTCTTCGGGCTTGAGCTGCTTTTCGAGGGCGAAGGCGAGATTGTTGAGGGCGACGGGGTAGTCAGGCTTGGCCCGCAGGGCAGAGCGGTAGTGGCGGATGGCCACCGGATATTTGTTCTGGGCTGCCAGGGTGAAGCCCAGGGCGTTCTCCATCAACGCCCTGGCCTCGTTCGGGACGGGATCGCGCTCGGCAGCCTTGAGGGCCTGCTTGAGGGTGTCGGCGGCCTCGGCATACAGCCGCTTGCGCAGCTGCACCGAAGCCAGCTCGTACAGGGTGCCCGGATCGCTGGGGCGATCGGCCGGCATTCCAGCGCCGCCCAGGCGCACCAGCGCCGTCTCATCGCGGCGCACGCGCAGAATCTGGCGGGCCACCACAAACGCGGCGCCGCCCAGCAGGACGATCAGGCCGATCAGATAGGCCTGGGGCAGCAAGTCGTTCATGGGGCCAGGGGACCGATCAATGGCCGGCGGCGGTGACCACGGAGGTGAAGCTGACGGGGTCGGCCACGGCCAGCTGGGCGAGCATCTTGCGGTTCAGACGCACGTCGGCCTTCTTGAGGCCACCGATCAGACGGCTGTAGCTGACGCCGTTGATCCGGGCCGCGGCGTTGATGCGGGCGATCCACAGGCGGCGGAAGTCGCGCTTGCGCCGGCGACGGTCGCGGTAGGCGTTGCAGAGGGCCTTCATCACCCGCTGGTTCGCCGTGCGGAAGAGGCTGCCGCTGCTGCCGCGGAAGCCCCGGGCTAGACGCAGAACTTTGTTACGGCGTTTGCGGGCGACATTGCCCCTCTTGACGCGAGTCATGGGTGGAACTCAGGAATTCAGTTAGGAAGTGGGGGGCGGAAAGCTCCGACCCAGCCTCGGGCCGAAGGGCTCAGGCGTAGGGAAGCATCAGCGAGACGTTGTCGTGATCGCGATCGTCGACCACCGCCATCGTGCCCAGGTAGCGCTTGCGCTTGGGGCTCTTGTGATCGAGGAGGTGGTTGTGGAAGGCGCGCCGGCGCATGAACTTGCCGCTGCCGGTGATCTTGAACCGCTTGGCGGCCGCTTTGCGGGTCTTGAGCTTCGGCATCTCGGTTGGCGCGCGCACAAACAAGCAGAGTACGACCTGGAGGATCCTTCTTCCAACCCCCCCCCCATTCGATTTCTCCGCTCGCTTTGCCTTCGGTACCCGCTTTCCTATCCGAGATTCCCTGTCATCGGCTGGCCCAGGCCGCTTGTCACAGCCTGTTGGCAGGGCTGGTGCTGGCGGGGGGCTGCCGGGCCTCGTCCCTGCCGCCCGCGGCCCCGGGCCCCGCGGCGGTCGTTGCTCCCTCCGCCATCCAGGCCCCGCCGATCGCCGCCGATCCGCCGGCCCCGAGCAGTTCGCTGCATTGGCCGGTCCCTCCCCCCGCCGAGATCCAGGCGGCCGATCCGGTGCTGTGGGTGGCCCTGGCGGCCCGGCTCGGTCCTGTGGCCGGCAGTGATGGCGCCAATGACTCACCGCTGCGGCTGCAGGCTGCGGGCGGGATGCTGACCCTGATCGATGGCCGCGGCCAGCGCTTCATGGCCCCCCAGCTGCTGCTGCATTGGCGACATCGCCCCCTGCCGGCACCGCTGTCGATCCAGCGGCGCGTGGTGGGTCCTCTGCCCAGCTACGAAAGCGCTGAACGGGTGGCCCGCGGTTGGCGCAGCCAGGGGGCTGTCGTCGAGATCGCCAAACCCGGCGACTGGGAACTCTGGGCTCCCGCCGATGCCCCCGATCCGGCCGGCCAGTCGGTGCGGTCGGTCAGCCGCACGGAGACCAGCCAGCTGGTGCTGGAGCTGCACCGCTCTCAGGGCAGCGTCGAGCTGCAGGGGCCGCTGCGGCTGGAGGCGCCCCAGGGGCTGCAGTGGCAGGGGGGCACCTACACCGGCCCCTTCCTGCTGCAGGCCGATGCCCATGGCACCTGGAGCCTGGTGGAGCAAGTGCCGCTGGAGCGCTATCTCGAAGGGGTCGTGCCCCATGAGATCGGTGGTGGTTCCCCGGCGGCGGCCCTGGCGGCCCAGGCGGTGCTGGCCCGCACCTGGGCCGTGCGCAATCGCCATCGGTTCGCGGTCGATGGCTATCACCTCTGCGCCGACACCCAGTGCCAGGTTTACAGCGATCCGCGCCAGGCCGATGCCGAGGTGCGCCTGGCGATCGCCTCGAGCCGGGGCCAGGTGCTGGCCGCCGCCGGTCAGCCGATTCATGCCGTCTACCACGCCAGCAATGGCGGAGTGGCTGCCGGTTTCGAGGAGGTCTGGCAGGGCGATGCCGTGCCCTACCTCAAGGCCTTCGCCGATGGCCCGGCTGCCTTCTCGGCCCGCTTTCCCCTTCCGCTGGCTCCGGCGCGCCTGGCGGCGTTGCTTGACGATGGTGGCCAGGCCTGGGGGGCTGACCATCCCTCCTTTCGCTGGCACCGTCGCATCACGGCGGCCCAGCTGCAGGCGGCCCTGGGGGAGGGGGCGACCTCGGTCGCTCTGCCCAGTCGACTGAAGGTGTTGGAGCGGGGTGCCAGCGGCCGGGTGCTGGCTCTGGAGGTCGCCGGTGCCAGTGGCCGCCGGGTGCTGCGCCTGGACGCAATCCGCCGCACCTTGCGGCAGCTGCCGAGCACCCTGTTCAGGGTCAGCCCGGCCGGACCCGGAGCGTGGTTGGTGGATGGCGCTGGCTTCGGCCATGGCGCCGGTCTGTCCCAGGCTGGGGCGATCGATCAGGCGCGCCGGGGCTGGGGCCGCGATCAGATTCTTCAGCATTACTACCCGGGCACCCAGCTCGTGCCGCTCGAGGCCCTCGGCGATGCCCTTTAGAGTTTCCCAACTTCCGGGGATGCCATGACCGGTGGCGGTAGTACCAGTGATGGCCGCCCCGATGGCCGCCCCGATGGCCGCCGCGGTAAAGCTGCCCTGTTTTTGCTGTGCTGCACGGCTGCCGGGATCGCTCCCCATGGGCTGCCGCCGCTGTTGCGGCTGCTGCCGGCGCTGATCCTGGCGCTGCTGCTGGGCGGATACACCTTCCGCACCGTTCTGCGTCCTGCCGCCCGCAGGGCGGTTGCCGAACCCGACGCCCTGGCCTCCGCAGCCGGCGACGGAGCCGCGCCCCAGGATTTGCCCCTGCTCGATGTGGTGGTCGCCGCGCGCGATGAGCAGGCGGTGATCGGCCGGCTGGTGCAGCGGATCATGGCGCTCCGCTATCCCGCCGAACGCCTGCTGCTCTGGGTCATCGATGACGGCAGCGAAGATCGCACCCCTGCGGTGCTGCGTGAGCTCCAGGGCCAGTACCCCCAGCTGCGGGTGCTCTGCCGACCGCGGGACGCCGGTGGTGGCAAATCGGGGGCCCTCAACCTGGTGCTTCCCCAGCTGCAGGGCCGCTGGCTGCTGGTCCTCGACGCCGACGCTGATCTGCAGATCGATCTGCTGCAGCGCCTGCTGCCCTGGGCGGAGCGGGGCGGCTGGGCTGCTGTGCAGCTGCGCAAGGCTGTGGCCAATGCCCAGGTGAATCTGCTGACCCGGGCCCAGGCCATGGAGATGGCCTTCGATGCCATCATCCAGCTCGGACGCCTGGCCGGCGGCGGCGTGGTCGAACTGCGCGGCAATGGTCAGCTGTTGCGCCGCCAGGCGGTGATCGCCTGCGGTGGCTTCAACGAGGCCACGGTCACCGATGACCTCGATCTCAGCTTCCGCCTGCTGCTCGAGCGGCAGCCGATTGGCTTGCTCTGGGATCCACCGGTTCAGGAGGAGGCGGTGCTCACCCTGGCGGCTCTCTGGCGGCAGCGACAGCGTTGGGCTGAAGGCGGCCTGCAGCGCTTCTTTGACTACGGACCAGGCCTGCTGTCGGATCGGCTTGATTCCAGCCAGAAGCTCGATCTGCTCTGCTTCTTCCTGCTCCAGTACGTGATGCCGGTGATGGCCGCCGCCGATCTGATCACGGTGCTGCTCACCGGCAGCTCATCGACGATGTGGCCCTTCTCGATCGTGGCCCTGGGCCTGTCAGCTCTGGCGATCGTGATCGGCTGCCGGCGCTCGGCGGAAGGCCCGCCTCTGCCGTTGATGACGCCCCAGAGCGTGATCCTGGGTGTGGTCTACCTGGTGCACTGGTTCGTGGTGATCCCCTGGGTCACCCTGCGTATGGCCCTGCTGCCCAAGCGGCTGGTCTGGGTCAAGACGCTTCACCTCGGCGGTGATTCCCACGGCGATGGCGATGGAGATGGCGAGTCGGCAGGCCTGGAATCCCTGGCCGAGTGCCTGGCCGTCGACGGCGAACCCGACCTGGCGGCTGAGGGTGGTCAGGCTTGAGCCAAGGCCGATGGCCAGCCTGCGGTTTCCACAGGTTCAGGGCAGCCGCACCATCGGCGCCGATGGCGGCGGCTGTTCAGGTCGCTTCGCCCTGTTCAGGCCGCCTCGCCCTGCTCAGCGCCGTCGCTTTCGTTGAGCTCGACCACCTCGCCGTTGAAGAAATCGGCGAGGCGCCGGGCCTTCTCATCGATCGGCGAGGGAAACCCTGGGCCCGGGCTGAGGCTGCCGGCGGGGGCTGCGGCATGGGCAGGGCTGGGGGGCTGGGCCGTCGGCGTGGGGCTCAAGGCCGCCGTCTGGGCTGGCTGTGCCACCGGCCCGGTGGAGGGCTCAGGGGGATGGCCAGGACCACCTGGGGCCAACGGGGCGCTGGCGGTTGGATCCGAGAGCACTGGATCCGAGCTCGCTGAACCCATGGCCAGGGCCTGGCTGGCTGTTCGATCCGTCGGGGCTGAGCTTGTGAGCGCTGAAGCGGTCATCCCAGCAGCGTTGCCGGGCGGATGGGGAGAGGCTGAACCTGGGCTGCCGTGATCGCTGCCTGTGCCCTGGATCACCGGTCCACCCGTCAGGCCTGGCTCGGCACTGACCGGGAGCGTCGCCAGCGAGGGCGTTGCCGCCATGGGCACTGGATGGGTTGGCGCGGGAGCGTGGGGCGTGGGGCTGGCGTCGGGGGCGCCGGCCAGGGGCTGGCGGCTGGCTGACACCGGGGCCGGCCTGGTCGGCATCGGTGCTGACGCCGCCGATGCTGCGGCGCGGGCTTCACTGGCTCCCTCCAGCAGCAGCTGGCGCGGACTCCCCAGGGCCCGGGCCACGGCCGCCTCCAGCAGGCTGACCCGGCTCTGCACCATGGCCATCCAGGTGCCGGCGACCCGCACCACGGCTCGATGGTCGTCCAGGCGCACCAGCTGGGCCTGTTGGGAG
This sequence comes from Bordetella parapertussis, assembly GCA_943324725.2. GTDB lineage: Bacteria > Cyanobacteriota > Cyanobacteriia > PCC-6307 > Cyanobiaceae > Cyanobium. The sequence continues at coordinate 9,417 of CALPMR020000102.1, forward strand.
AGCAGCATGCGGGTGGAGGGCAGTTCGAG
>CALPMR020000103.1 GCA_943324725.2 Bordetella parapertussis
CGTCGTACCTGCTCAAGCTCCTCCGTCCGGAGCAGACCCTCCAGCCGCCTCAGTGCCCGCGCCTGGGCCTCGGCCTTGACCTCCTCGACCACGGCCCGATGCAGATCAGCACTGCGTCCTGGGCTGGAACAGTGGCGCAGACGCTGGTGGAGATCCCAGACCGCATCGCCCAGCCAGGCCAGCTGCAGAGCGCCGAGTTCTATGCCGGGAGACGGCGGCTCGATGGCCGCCAGCCAGCGAGAGGCCGAGGGCTCAGGCCGCGGTGAGGCGGCCAAGGGCTGTGTCGAGATCAGGTTGAAGATGAAGGAATTCTTCCAGCCGCACCAGTTTCACGGTTTGCACCACCCGGGCATTGCCGACCACCAGGAACTGGGTTCCGGCCTCGTTGCACTGCTTCGCCAGCTGCACCAGAGCACCCAGCCCGGAGGAATCGATGAAGTCGATGCGGCTGAGATCGATCACCAGCGCGAGCTTGCCATCGCCTTGATGGCTGGCGATGAACTCATTGAAATTCTTGTCGGAATAGGCATCCAGCTGTCCTGTGAAGCTGAACACCAGGCATCGCGCCTGGCGCTGGCAGCCCCCTCGAAGCGAGACGGTCAATCGCTGAAGGTCAGAGATGGCTCAGCCCCCGTGGAACGTTGTGGCCTGAACTGTAGTGACGACCCGGTGGAATGTCTCAAACGCAACCGGGTCCGAGGCATTGCCTGAACCGCAACAGCCCACCCCTGAATCCTGACAAGCGAACCGGTGCCCTCAGCGCCGACGGGCCATCAGCTCGGTGAAACGCTGAAAGTGATGGTCGCCGTCATGGGGACCGGGGCTGGCCTCCGGGTGGTACTGCACGCCGAAGACGGGCTGATCCGCCATCTCCATGGCCGCCACGGTGCGGTCATTGAGGTTGAGGTGGGTAATCCTCACCCGCTCGCTGGGCAAGGAGGCGCCGTCGAGGGCGAAGCCGTGGTTCTGACTGGTGATCTCCACGTTCCCCGGCGAGCCGCAGGGATGGTTGAGTCCGCGATGGCCATAGCCGAGCTTGAAGGTGCTCCCCCCCAGGGCCAGGCCGAGAATCTGATGGCCCAGGCAGATGCCGAACAGGGGCAGATCGCGGTGTTGCAACAGATCCCGGGCCAGGGCGATGCCGCTGGCCACAGCCGCTGGATCGCCGGGGCCATTGGAGAGAAACACCCCTTCAGGGCCATGGGCCAGCACCTGCTCCACGCTGGCATCGGCCGGCAGCACGGTGACCTCGCAGCCATGGGCGACCAGGCGCTCGAGGATGGCCCGCTTGATGCCGAAGTCGATGGCCACCACCCGGTAGGGCGTGGCCGGCTGGGGCTGCAGGCGGGTGTCGAAGTCGGCGCCACAGAGGCTCGACCAGCGGTAGGACTGCTCGGTGCTGACGCCGGCCGCCAGGTTCAGGCCCGCCATCGACGGGGCCGAGCGCAGCTGCCGCAGCAGCTCGGTGGGGGCGAGGCCCTCGCTGCTGATGATGCCGTTGATGGCACCGCCTTCGCGCAGATGCCGCACCAGGGCGCGGGTGTCCACGCCGCGGATGCCCACCACGCCATGGCGCTGCAGCCAGGGCTCGAGCGCCTCCTCGGCCCGCCAGCTGCTGGCCATCGGCGACAACTCCCTGGCGATGACGCCGCGCACATGGGGATGGCTGGCCTCGAGATCCTGGCCATTGACGCCGGTGTTGCCCAGTTCCGGATAGGTGAAGGTGACGAGCTGACCGTCATAGCTGGGATCCGTCATCACCTCCTGATAGCCGCTCATGCCGGTGTTGAAGACGACTTCACCGACCACCGTGCCCCTGGCGCCGAAGGCCAGACCGCGCAACAGGGTGCCATCGGCCAGCAACAGCACCGCCGGCATGGCTGGCCTGGCGGCTGAGGGCTCCGTTGTGCCGGGCTGCACCGTTCTGTTGAACTGATCTGTTCTGTTGAACTGATCCGTACTGTTGAACTGATCCGTTCTGCCCGGCTGGGGTACGACGGCAACGGAAGGCTGGGACAAGGCCGGGCGCTCGACTGGGGCGATCATCCCGCAGCAGGGGAGGCCAGGGCGGTGCGCAGCGCCTCCAGCCGCTGCCACGGAAGGCCGCGCTGCAGGCAGTCGAGGGCCTGGGGCAGGGCCTCGGCCACGGAGCTGGCCAGGCCGCAACTCCAGAGCACCAGGGCGGTGTTGAGGGCCACCACATCTCGGTGGGGCCGCTCACCCTCGCCCTGCAGCACCGCTTCGAGCAGGCGCCGGTTCTGCTCGAGATCGCCACCGCTGATCGCCGCCATCGGGGCCGGCTCCAGGCCGAGGGCGAGCGGATCGAGCCATTCCTTGCGCACGTCACCACCCTCCAGCAGGCGCAGCTCGCTCGGACCGGAAAGGGTGGCCTCATCGAGGCCGCCATGGCCGTGGACGACGATGGCGCGGGCCTGCCCCAGGCGCCGCAGGGCATCGGCCATCGGATCGAGCAGATCGGCGCGGGCCACCCCCAGCACCTGGCAATCGGGCTGCAGCGGGTTGACCAGGGGACCCAGCAGGTTGAACACGGTGCGCACCCCCAGGGCGCGACGCAGGGGCACCAGGCTGATCAGGGCCGGATGCCAGCCCGGTGCGAACAGGAACGTGACCCCCGCCAGCGGCAGGGCGGCGATCACCTGTTCGGCGGGGGCCTGGAGATCGAGGCCGAGCGCTTCGAGCACATCGGCGGAGCCGACGCGACCACTGGCGCTGCGATTGCCGTGCTTGGCGACGTGGGCTCCACAGGCGGCAGCGGTGAAAGCCACGGCGGTGGAGATGTTGAAACTGTCAACACCGGCGCCACCCGTACCGCAGGTGTCGACCAGATGCAGGGCGGGCCTTGGGGCCGGCAGGGGGCAATGCTGCCGCAACACCAGGGCCATGGCGGCAAGCTCCTCGCCATTCAGTCCCTTGCCACGCAGGGCCGCCAGCAGGGCACCGGTGAGCACCGGCTCGATCTGCCCGCCGATCCAGCCCCGCATCAGCTGGTCAGCTTGCTGACTGTTCAGATCACGGCCCTCGATCAGCTGCTCCAGCAACCGGGGGAAGGAGTTGGCGGCACCCATGGCAGCAGCACTGGCTCAGGTGACGCTATGTCCTCAGCACCAGCGAGTGATCCGCGTCTGTCTTGGCTTGCGACGGCAGGTCGCTGGCGGTGCGGGAGCGCTATCGCAAAAAAAAAGCCCGGGTGCAGTGCACGCGGGCTGGGTGATGGGGACAGGTCCACTATCACCCGAACCGGGCCGATCTGGCGACTGAGACCAGCGGGATCAGATCCAGTTCGGCTCCGCTCTGCCACCGACGCCTGATCAAGGCAGCGCCTGGTTGTGCAGCATCAGATCGCCGGGCCTGGCCGCCAAGTGAAGGCTCAGCGCTGGGATTCCAGGGCGACGGACCAGCAGCATCGGAAGGGGCGCCTGCCTCGGCTTCAGGGGGAGTCGGCGGCGGCGGTGTCAAATCCAGAACCCACGGCCTCGGCCACCGGGGCCGGACCGGGCCGGAAGCCGGCGGCCCAGATCGCCCGGGTGCGCTGATGCAGGCCATCGCGATCCAGACCCCAGAGCCGCAGCACCTTGTCGAGATCTTCGCGCAGATCATCGGCGCCGGGAAAACCCTCGTAGCGCATCAGCAGCCGCGCCGCATCCACCAGGTGCTCATCGAGCGGGGGATCGGCAGCCAGCAGCCGGTCGATGCTGTTGCGATCGATGGCGTGGAGGGGGTGGCTCTGTTCATCCATGGCAAGGGGATCCAGGGGGAAAGGACGGTGTGAAAGCGGAATCCGGCTCCAGGCTGTCAGCGCCGGCCAGGCTCGAACCAAGCCAAGGCCGCTGCTTAGGTTGGGCCTATTCAACGGCCGGATGACCAGCATGAGCGCCATGAGGCTCGGCCTGATCGTCAAATACCTGCGTCCCTATCGGCGCACCCTGGCCCTGGGAGCGGTGGCCCTGCTGGTGGTGAATCTGCTCGGCGTCGCCATCCCCCTGCAGGTCCGCAACATCGTCAACGACCTGCACGAGGGCTTCAGCCTGAACACGGTGCTGCGCCAGTCGGCGCTGATCCTGCTGATGGCCACCGCCATGGGCCTGGTGCGGCTGTGGTCCCGGATGCTGGTGTTCGGAGTGGGGCGCCAGGTGGAGGCCTCTCTCAAGCAACAGATCTTTGATCACGTGCTCACCCAGGAACCGGGCTGGGTGCAGACCACCGGCAGCGGCGAGGTGATCAGCCGCGCCACCAGTGATGTCGAGAACATCCGGCGCCTGCTCGGCTTCGCTGTGCTCAGCCTCACCAACACCGGCCTGGCCTATGCCCTCACCCTGCCGGCGATGCTGGCGATCGATCCCTGGCTGAGCCTGGCGGCTCTGGGGCTCTATCCGCTGATGCTGCTGGTGGTGAGGCTGTTCGGCGGCCGCATGATGCGCCAGCAACGGCGCCAGCAGGAGGCGCTCGCCGATCTCAGCGATCTGATCCAGGAGGATCTGTCCGGTATCGGCGCCATCAAGATCTACGGCCAGGAGCGCACCGAGCTGGAGGCCTTCGAGGTGCGCAACCGCAGCTTCCGCGATGCAGCCCTGGCCCTAGGCCGCACCCGCAGCACCCTGTTCCCCCTGCTGGAGGGGATCTCCTCGTTGAGCCTGTTGCTGCTGATCGCCTTCGGCAGTGGCCAGATCGAGAACGGCCGCCTGACGATCGGCGGTCTGGTGGCCCTGATCCTGTTCGTGGAGCGACTGGTCTTCCCCACGGCCCTGCTGGGCTTCACGCTCAACACCTTTCAGACCGGCCAGGTGAGCCTGGAGCGGGTCGAGGCCCTGCTGAGCCGTCGTCCCGAAATCGTCTCGCCCAGCCAACCGAGGCCACCGGCCCAGCCGGCCCGCGGCGCCATCGAGGCCCACGGCCTCACGGTGCGGTACTCCGGGGCCAGCCGGGACGCCCTGGTGGAGCTGGATTTCAAGATCCAGCCCGGCGAACTGGTGGCGGTGGTGGGGCCGGTGGGCTGCGGCAAGACCACCCTGGCCCGCGCCCTGGGCCGGATGGTGGAGGTACCCGCCGGCACGCTGTTCCTCGATGGCGTCGATGTGCGGGATCTGGCCCTGGCCGATCTGCGCCGCGAGGTGGCCCTGGTGCCCCAGGAGGGCTTCCTGTTCACCGCCAGCCTGGCCGACAACCTCCGCTATGGCGATCCGGATGCGGCCATGGAACAGGTGGAACTGGCGGCCCGCCAGGCGCGGCTGGAGGGGGACATCAAGGGCTTCCCCGATGGCTACGACACCCTCGTGGGCGAGCGCGGCATCACCCTCAGCGGCGGCCAGCGCCAGCGCACGGCCCTCGGTCGGGCCCTGCTGCTGGAGGCGCCGCTGTTGGTGCTCGACGATGCCCTGGCCAGCGTCGACAACACCACGGCGGCCGAGATCCTGCGCTCGATCCGCCAGCAACGCCAGCGGACGGTGCTGATGATCAGCCACCAGCTCTCAGCTGCCGCTGCCTGCGATCGCATCCTGGTGCTCGATGACGGCCGGCTGGTGCAACAGGGACATCACCTGCAACTGGTCCACGAACCGGGCCTCTATCGCCGCCTGTGGGAACGGGAACAGGCCAGTGAACGGCTGCAGGCGGCCTGAGACCTCGGCCAGGGCAGATCCACTGAGCAGCAAACCTCACAGTGAGGTGCATCTCCAAATGGCAGACCTCTGACGGTCGGAGCTCGGAGCGGAACGGATCTCAACCGATGGGCGCTGAGCTGAAGAAGGCTGAACCCAAACCGGCTGAGTTGAGGTCAACGGAGATGCCTCCAGCAGGGTTGAAGCCAGCTGGGTTGAAGCCAGCTGCGCCCAGCAGCTGATCTGAACAGTTGTTGAGCATCACACCGTTGTGGCGGCCGGGGGAGCTTACGTGAAGTCCACCGTTCGACCGGCTGTCCTCCATGGATCCGAGCAAGGCCTACAAGCTCCGCTGCACGCTCAGTTTTGGCGATATCTACGGGCAGATCATGATCTGGATGGGGGTGATCTTCGCCAGCCTGGCCTCCGGCCTGGCCTTGATGGGAGCCAGCAAGCCGATCTTCGCGCTGGTGGGAGTCGGCCTGATCCTGGTGCTCTCGTTGCCGTTTCTGTTGTTCGCCTTCACCACCACGCTGCTGAACCACATCGCCCTGGTGCCGGACACGGACCAGCAGCGGACTGCTTAGGCTCGGGCTCAAATCGCCGTCACAGCCTTGTTCGGCCTGTTCAACACCAGCAACACCGCCAGCCCGGCCGGGTCGATCGGCCAGCAGCTCCAGGGCATCCGCCATGCGGTGCTCGGCAGCGAGATCACCGCCGCGCCGGCAGCAGGACAACAGGAAGCCCTGTTTGGCTGCGGCTGTTTCTGGGGGGCGGAGAAGGGCTTCTGGCGGCTGCCGGGCGTGGTGACCACGGCCGTGGGCTATGCCGGCGGCTCGATCCAGGATCCCAGCTACGACCAGGTCTGCAGCGGCCGCACCGGCCACGCCGAAGTGGTGCGCGTGGTGTGGGACAGCGCAAAGCTGGATTTCAGCGATCTGCTGAAGCTGTTCTGGGAATGCCACGACCCCACTCAGGGGGACCGCCAGGGCAACGATCGCGGCAGCCAGTACCGCTCGGCGATCTTCGTCGATGACCCCAGCCTGTTGAAGCTGGCCGAGGCCAGCCGGCTCAGCTACGGCACCGTGCTGGCCGCCAGGGGCTTCGCAGCCATCAGCACGGAAATCGCCAGCGGACGCCCCCTGTTTTATGCCGAGGGCCACCATCAGCAGTATCTGGCCAAACCGGGCAGCCGGCCCTACTGTTCCGCCCAGCCCAGTGGCCTGCGCCTCGATGACTTCCCAGGGGCCAACTACCGCTTGCCGGCGTCGGTCTGGAGCGCCTACGACTGGTCCGTGCCCCACTGCGTGTTGCGGGGCGACAACAGCCCGATCGTGCTGCCCTGAGCCCCGAGAGCGCTGATCCCCATGCCCCTGCCACCGAAGCGCCTGGCTCTGCTGACATTGATCCTGCTGGGGCCTCTGCTCAGCCCGGTCGAGGCGATGCAATCGCCGTGGTGGGAGAACTACGACCTCAAGGAGCGGTACATCTGCCCGGATCACGGCAGCCTGGTGCTCGAACGCAATGAGTCTCAGGCCTCGCTGATCAGCGGCCGATCCAGCTCCATCCTGTTTCGCGAATCCAGCGACAATCCCGCACTCACCTATCGCAATGGCTCGATGAAAGTGATGCTGCGCGGCGATGAACTGACCCTGGAGCAACTGCCGCAGCGCCTCATCTGCCTGCGAACCGAAGAAGCATGACCCCCCTCTCCGATCGCGTTGTGATCGTCGCCCTGATCGCCACGGTGGCTCTGGTTTTCGCCCTGGTGTTCTGGTCGGTGAAGCTGCATCCAGCCCAGGATCAGCCGCTTCAATGGCGGCAAGGGCCTACCCGGCTCCATCAAGGCGCTGCCACGATCTGATGCCCAACGCTCTGCCCCCCTCGGAACCGCCAGAGCATCGGGATCTGCCCCTGGAAGGGCACCGACCTCGCCAGCTCCATCCCCTGCCCCGTGGTCTGGTGGAGCTCTATGGCCTGCTGGCGGTGTTGTTCGTGCTCGTGCCCGAGTGGATGGCTGGCGGCGCTCTGTTCGGCTTCCGCGACGGGCGGGAAGGATCGGTTCTGCCGGCGCCTTCGGGGGCCTGGCGGCGCCTGCCGGAGCTGAGGCTGGCCTCGATGGACACGGCCCAGCTGCGGCTGCTGGGCCGCCAACAGCGCCTGCCTGGCTACGCCCGCCTCAACCGCAGGCAGCTGACGGCCCAACTGTTGAAACGACTCAAACGGCTGGCCTGAAGGGCCAAGGTCACTGTGATAGCTTCAACGGGCCGGGGCGTAGCGCAGCTTGGTAGCGCACCACTTTGGGGTAGTGGGGGTCGCAGGTTCAAATCCTGTCGCTCCGATTCAGTTCCAGCCTTGAACCCCAATCGTTGAACCGCTTTCCCTGAAGGCGGTTTTTTGTTGGGACCTTTGTCCGACCGACTCAGGCCCCACCCGACCCGCAGGTCGTCGTCAAGATGCCGGATAGCTGGCCGAGCGCCACGAGCATCCCGACGTGGACGTCAGCCAGCTCGCCGACGACGCCTTCCAGGCTCACGCCCACACCATCCAGTGGCCTGGCAACCGAGGGCGGGCGACACAGGGGCTTGATCCGTCCATGGCGAGCAGCTCACCAGCCGCTGAAGCGGCAGCAGCGGCGACATGGTGCGGCGACATCGTGCGGCACCGGGGCTGGAGATGTTCCAGCTCCGGTGCTGCCAAGGGCCGGCTGTGTTTCTTAAAGCTGGATTCGCGATGCCTGGGCAGGCAAGTCGGGGTGATGACTGCCAACTTCCGCCATCAAAAGGGTGGCTGAATCACGAAATGCAACGGTTGGAGGCTGTCATCACGGGGCAAGTCTTAACTCAATAACGATGCAATTCCAGTGATGTTGCGCCGAACATTCATCACTCTGCCTGGCTACCTCGGACTGGGTGGCTTCTCCGCTGGCCTGGCTGGTCGTGCGCGAGCCGAAGCACCGCCGCTGCCGCTGGCTGCTGTGGACGCGGAGACGCGCAGGACGGCGGCTGAATTGGTCCGTTATCTCGACAAGCGTGGCTACCAATCTGATCTGGCCTCGCCCCTGGTGACAGGGCACCCCTTCAATGGCGGCCTCCAGTACGACGAGGATGCGACCATCCTGAAACCGCTCCACTACGTGATTCAGCCGGCATCCCGCATCGGTTGGGGCTCGATCGCAAAAGACTGCGGTTGACCGGCACGGAGAAAGCCAGGCCGTTGTTTCCTGTATTGGCCCGTTATGGCGTGAAAGAAGCGAAGATTCGTTTGGTTGACTGGCAGGAAGCCCGCCGCAAAGGTGAGGGTTCGGGCTATTTCGAGCCCAAGGAGCATCCCCGCTCGCCTTCCTTTGACACGGTATCCATCGAATACATTTTGACGGATGGCAGCGAGCTGGAGATCGCCGAGATCGGCATTCTTGCGCCTCATCAAGTTTTCGGCGTGGGGGTGGAGCGCTTAACCATGGCCCGCCAGCACAAGCTGATGCGCTGGCAGCAAGGTCTGCCCGGATTCCGGCATGCCGTTGAGCAGGATGCACGGCGGCAAGGCTTGGCCCTGCCTGCGGGGTACTACGACATCCAGGGCCTACCCCGACCCTCCTGATCGCCTCAGGCCCGTGGTAAGGGCACAGGCGACGCTCTGAGCTTGAACCAAGGGATTGAACCACCTGATAGAAGTGGACGTTGCGGGCATCAATCAAATCCGCGCGATTGCATACCTGTTTCAACCGTTCAGCGAGATTGGCTTGTGTGAACGGCCCGAAGGCTTGCGGCTACAGGATCAGAGGCTGGCCTGGCAGTGTCGTTCGAC